>NZ_JBANBK010000005.1:0-161146 GCF_053572325.1 Bradyrhizobium sp. UFLA05-112
GTACGTACGCGAACATGCGCAGGTTTCCGGGATTAGAGCCGAATCCGGTGATCTCCGTCAGCGGACTGTGCTGGCCCGTGCCGCGCAAGTTTTCGGCAAAGCGCAGACCGTCCAGCTTTGGCAGACGTCTTAAGAGATCGACATTCCTGGTTAACGACACCGACAGCTCCTGATGGGGCAACTTCCAACGCCACCCCAAAACAGATAGTTGCTGCGACGCAAAATAAAAAGTCTGTGTGCCGTCAATCCCCGTGAATTAACGGGCAATTCGACTACGCAATCGACAACGTTGCCTAGAGTTCATGCGGGCGCGCGGCGCATCCATGTCAGAAATGCGACGCAGATCATGATTAACGTCGCAAACAGGGCGATCGCGACAAAAAAACCTGCACGCGATGAGTGCAACGATTCGACAGCAAAGAATACCGCACCGATTGCGGCGACACCGGCTGCATTCCCGATCTGAATGGTTGTGCCGTACATGCCGGATGCCGAGCCTGCCGCGACAGGCTTCACCGTCGAGAGCACGGCACCCGAGAGCGGCGCCATCACGAGACCCTGGCCATAGCCGAAGATGATCATGGTGAGCGCAAGCATGACCGGCGTCGGCGCATCGACAGAGAAGGCAAGAAGCGCGAGCGCCGCGAGACCCGCGGTCTGAAGCGCGCAGCCCTCGATCAGCACCTTGGTGCCACGATGCCGCGCCCGCACGCCGCTGTGGCGCGACGCCACGACGAAGGCGAACGCGAGCGGAATGAAGGCGCTGCCGGCCGCGAGCGGCGGAATCTTCAACCCCTTTTGCATGAACAGCGTCATGATCAGGTAGAAGGACAGATTGGCGAGAAAGAAAAAGAACGCGGCGCCAAGTCCGCGCAGGAAAGCAGAGTCCGACAACAGCGTGAGATCGATCAGCGGCATGCCGCCGCGCCGCGCCACGGCGTGCTCCAGGCGCAGGAAGAACGCGAGCATAGCGACTCCAATGGCCACCACGCCCCAGAGCCACGGCGCCCAGCCAGCATCGTGGCCGAACAGCAGCGGCCCGATCAGGCACAACAAGCCTGCGAACAAGACAAGACTGCCGGCGACGTCGAGCCGCGTGCCGACTCGTCGCGTGGCCTGTGGCATGATGCGCATCGCGGCGGCGATGATGAGGAGGCCGAACGGCACGTTGACGAAGAACACCGAGCGCCAGCCGGCATGCGCAAGGTCGATCGTCAAGAGCAGGCCGCCGAGCAGGAAGCCGGCGGCACCGGCGAGCCCCAGCACGATGCCATAGATGCCAAACGCGCGGTGGCGCGACCCGTCAGTAAATAGAAGATGCAACGTCGCCAATACTTGCGGCACCATCAGTGCCGCGGTTGCGCCTTGCGCCAGCCGCGCGATGATCAGCTCGGAAGCGGATTGCGCAAGCCCGCACCACAGCGAGGTCAGCGTGAAGCCGGCAACACCGGCCAGAAACACGTTCTTCGTGCCATGGATGTCGCCGAGCCGACCGCCCGTGACCACCAGCGTCGCATAGGCGATCAGGTAGATCGCAACCACGGATTCGATCTGCGCCGGCGTCGCATGCAGGTCGACCGCGATGGTCGGGATCGCGACGTTGACCACGAAGGCGTCGACGCCGAACATGAACTGCGCGGCCACCACGATCGCCAACACCCACCAGCGGCGACTTGAATCCAGCGGCTTTGCGACGATCCGATGCATTGGCACGCGCCCGTTTCGAATTTCTCTGGCCGGATGCTTTCAGATTGGATGCAGCGGAGCGATTACCTCCGAGGTAGGATTCGCGCACTCTTCCTTCCGCCTGCGGCAAGAGAGAAAAGAAGCACGGTCGCTCTCATCCCCGCACATAGCTGCATTCCGCCGCGCGGGAGACGGCGCGATTGCCTTCGCATGCGCGAGCACGTAGCTTCGCGGACCAAACAAACAGAAAATTCAGCCGGAGAGAACGCCATGGCGCGCCTGAAATTCGGAGCCTTTCTTGCCCCGCATCACCCGATCGGGGAGCATCCGATGCTCCAGTTCCGGCGCGATCTCGACCTCGTCGAGCAACTCGACGCGCTCGGCTATGACGAGTTCTGGTGCGGCGAGCATCATTCCTCCGGTTGGGAGATGATTGCGTCGCCAGAGATGTTCCTGGCAGCGGCCGGCGAGCGCAGCAAACGCATCAGGCTCGGCACCGGCGTCGTCTCGCTGCCCTATCACCATCCGTTCAACGTCGCCCAGCGCATGGTGCAGCTCGACCACATGACCGGCGGACGCGCGATCTTCGGCTCCGGCCCCGGCGCGCTCGCATCCGACGCACATACGCTCGGCATCGACCCGATGACGCAGCGCGACCGTCAGGACGAGGCGATCGCCATTATCCGCCGCCTCTTCAATGGCGAGCGCGTCACTGCCAAGAGTGATTGGTTCACGATGAACGACGCCGCGCTCCAGCTCCTGCCGCTCCAGGAGGAGATGCCGTTCGTGGTGGCCTCGCAGATCTCACCCTCCGGCATGACGCTCGCCGGCAAATATGGCATCGGCATCATCTCGCTTGGCTCGATGACGACGCAGGGCCTGATGTCGCTGCGTCAGCAATGGGAATTCGCCGAGGATGCCGCGAAAAAGCACGGCACCAAGGTCGATCGCGCCGACTGGCGCGTGCTGCTCACCTGGCACATCGCCGAAACCCGCGAGCAGGCCCGCCGCGAGGCCGGCGCCGGGCTGATGCGCTGGCACAACGAATATAATGTCGGCACGCTGCAACGGCCGGGCCTGACCGCGTTCTCCTCGCCGGACGAGGCCGTGGACAAGACCGCCTTCGTCGACGGCGCGGCCTCCACCATCGGCACGCCCTATGATCTCGTGAATACCATCAAGAACGTGATGGAGGTGTCCGGCGGCGTCGGCGCCATCATCGGCTTCGTGCACGACTGGGCCAATCCGGAAGCCACGCGCCGGAGCTGGGACATGGTCGCGCGCTATGTGGTGCCCGAGATCAACGGCTACATCGACGGACTTCGCAGGTCGCAAAAATTCGTGATCGAGAACCGTGCGATCTTCGAGCGCGCGGGCCAGGCGGTGATGGCCAAGATCATGGAGAACGAGAAGGCCGCCGAGGCCCTGAAGCAGACCGGCCCCGGCCGCGTCGCGATCCCCGCCGTCAACGCGCCGGATTTGCAGAAGGAGGCGGCGAAAAGGCAGGCCTAGGGTCCGCGGCATTCGCTTGCGAACGCCGTCACATCGGTTCCGCCCCAACTGTGCTATGCTGACTGCGTAGCCGGCCGCGTGGTCGCACGATCCCGTTCGGTCAACAACCGGAGCCAACGCCATGTCGATGCAGAGTGTGGCCTCGCCCGCGATCAGCTGGACCGCCCCCAGGCGCAACGAGCTCAAGCACATTCCGGGTGACGAGGGCTGGCCGATCATCGGCAAGACGCTCCAGGTGCTGGCCGACCCCAAGGGGCACATCGAGGCGGCCGGGGCGAAATATGGGCCGGTCTATCGCACCCACATTTTCGGCGAGACCAATGTCGTGCTGCTCGGGCCCGAAGCAAACGAGCTCGTGCTGTTCGACCAGCAAAAGCTGTTCTCCTCGACCCATGGCTGGAACAAGGTGCTCGGCCTGTTGTTTCCACGCGGCCTGATGCTGCTCGATTTCGACGAGCACCGCCTGCACCGCAAGGCGCTGTCGGTCGCCTTCAAGTCCGGGCCGATGAAGTCCTATCTCAGCGATCTCGACAAGGGCATCGCGGCGCGAGTGGCGCAGTGGAAGACGAAGCCGGGCGTGATGCAGATCTATCCGGCGATGAAGCAGCTCACGCTCGATCTCGCCGCGACGTCGTTCCTCGGCGCCGATATCGGGCCGGAGGTCGACGAAATCAACCGCGCCTTCGTCGACATGGTGGCGGCCGCCGTCACCCCGATCCGCCGCCCCCTGCCGGGCACGCAGATGGCGCGCGGCGTGAACGGGCGCAAGCGGATCGTCGCCTTTTTCAGGGAGCAGATTCCGCTGCGCCGCGCCAGGCAAGGCGGCGAGGACCTGTTCTCGCAGCTCTGCCACGCCACCCATGAGGATGGCGCGCTGCTCTCCGAGCAGGACATCATCGACCATATGAGCTTCCTGATGATGGCCGCGCATGACACGCTGACCTCGTCACTGACGTCCTTCATCGGCGAGCTCGCGGCGCATCCGGAATGGCAAAGCAGGCTGCGCGACGAGGTTACGGCGCTAAAACTGTCGGCTGGCGCGCCGACGAGCTTCGACGATCTCGAAAAGATGCCGCTGTCGGAGATGGCGTTCAAGGAGGCGCTGCGGATCAAGCCGCCGGTGCCGTCGATGCCGCGCCGCGCGATGCGCGACTTCACGTTCAAGGGGTTTACGATTCCGGCCGGCACGGCGGTCGGCGTCAATCCGCTCTATACCCATCACATGAAGGACATCTGGCCGGAGCCGGATCATTTCGATCCCTTACGCTTCACCGAGGAGGCGCAGCGCAACCGTCACCGCTTCGCCTGGATACCCTTTGGCGGCGGCGCGCATATGTGCCTCGGCCTGCACTTCGCCTACATGCAGGCGAAATGCTTTGCGCGGCACTTCTTGCAGAATCTCGAGGTATCGCTGGAGCCGGGCTACAAGCCGGACTGGCAGATGTGGCCGATCCCGAAGCCGCGCGACGGATTGCGGGTTGTGGTGAAGGCGGTGTGACATCGTCGAGATCGTAGGGTGGGCAAAGCGAAGCGTGCCCACCACGTCTGTCGCAATCGTGGAGAGATGGTGGGCACGACGCGCGAAGAGCGCGTCTTTGCCCACCCTACGAATCCCGCCCTGCCTCGCCTTCCGGTATACGCCACCTCGCGATCACAATTTTGGCACCTTCAGCGACAAAGACTTCTGCTGGTCGCTCCAGCCTGCCCATGGGATGTTCCTGTCTTCGAATGCTTCAAGGCCAATCGACCGGCACTGCGCGGTGTCGTCGTTCCAAGGGCCAATAGTCCCGCCTGCCAATGCCGGGGCAAGCTATGCTTGCGCAGGCGGCCTGTGCAGCGCCTTCATTTGCAGCCCGCCTTCCGAGTTCGCTTTGCGGTTGAACGGCAGATGATGAAACTGGTCGACGAATTCCGGAAAGGCTGGCTCGGCATCTCGCCGCCTTCGCTGGCGCTCAGCGTCGGCTTTGCGACGATCTGTCTCGTGCTCGCGACGCTGGTGCGCTGGGGCCTCGCCCAGGTGCGGCCGGACATCTTCTTCACGCCGTATTTTCCGGCCGTGTTCTTTGCCGCCGCATTCGGGGGCCTGCGCATCGGCGTCATCACCGCGCTGATCGGCGGCGTGCTTGGCGTCAGCCTGAATTTCGGCGATGCCCATGCCGACACCGCGCGCTTCGTCCTGCTCGTGCTGTACTGGGCCGTCACCGCGCTCACGATCTGGGGCGTCGAGCACTACCGCTCACTGCTCATCGAGCAGCGGCGGATCTCCAAGCGCCTTATCGAGGAAGAGGATTATCGCAAGCTCCTGGTCGACGAATTGCAGCACCGGCTGAAGAACAAGCTCTCGACCGTGCACGCGGTGCTGCATCAGGTGCTGCATGACCAGCCGCAGGTCTGGGCCCGCGTCGATCCGCGGCTGCGGTCGCTGGCGGCAACTGACGATCTGATCGCGCGCGTCGACAATTCCGGCTGCGACATACGCGACCTCCTGATTTCCGAGCTCGGCCCTTACGGCCATGTCCGCTTCTCGCTGAACGGCGAGCGGCTGTTCCTGCCGGCAAAGCTTGCGGTCACGCTGTCACTGATGTTTCACGAGCTCGCCACCAATGCGAGCAAATATGGTGCGTTTTCTGCACCACGCGGCCTGTTGCAGGTGTCCTGGACCGTCTCCGACGATCGTCTCACCATCACGTGGGACGAAACGGAAGGACCCAGCGTCGACAAGGTCTCGGCACCGGGCTTCGGCACCAAATTGTTGAAATCGGCGCTAATCGCCTTCGACGGCAAGACCGAGATCTCATACCTGAAGAGCGGCGTTCATTGCATCATGCAATGTCGCATTCCCAAATCCTGACACTTTGGCGGCAAAGCCAAAGCAGTCCGCGCGCATTCCTCGCGGTTTCGCAGGTGCCGTTGATACTCTGTTAATGACGATGGGTGCCGCGCGTGCCGGCGCGAACAGGTTGTGGAAACCACGCCTGTATTTCTGCGTATCCCTTAACCAAAACTAAGAGGGACTTCGGCAAGATCGCGCCATTACAAAGCCGCGCCCGAACAACAAGATTCATGAATTCTATGGACGACAGCAAATACTGCGGCGCGACTGATGCCGAGCTCGGATTTCTCAAGGAAATCGTTAGAATGCTGCCTGCCGGCGTGACCGTGCAGGACGCGCGCGGCGACCTCATTCTGGTTAACGATGCCGCCGCCCGCCATCTCGGCATGGATGGCAACCGGCCCACACCGGACCTGGCGCAGCGCCGCCAGGCCTGCCAGCAGGCGATGCGGGGCGGCCAGCCGGTGGTGGCCGAGGAATCCGTCCATGATGGCACCGCGCGCCAGGTCCTGCTCACCACCCATCGTCCGGTCCGCCTTGCCGGCCGCGATCTCCTCATCTCCACCTCCTCCGACATCACCGAGCAGAAGAATTTCGAGGACCAGCTGTTTCGCTCGGCCTATTTCGACGAGCTCACCGGCCTGCCCTCCCGGCGCGTGATCGAGCACCGCGCCAACGGCATTTTGGCGCGCGAGCACAGCGGCGAACGTTTCGCACTCGCCTTTCTCGACATCGATAATTTCAAGCACATCAACGACTATTACGGTCATTCGGTCGGCGATGCGCTGCTGGTTGAGCTATCGAAGCGGCTCGGCCGCGACTTGCGCGAAACCGACATGCTGTCGCGGATCTCGGGCGACGAATTCCTGCTGCTGCTCTCGCCGATCAAGAGCGAGGAGGAGGTCGCCGAATTTATCCAGGCGACGCTGAAACGCCTCACCGCGCCCTTCTTCATCGACTCTTCCGAGATCTTCGCCTCCACCTCGGTCGGCGTCAGCCTCTATCCCGATCACGGCCGCTCCTTCGAGGTGCTGCGTCAAAATGCCGACATCGCGATGTACCGCATCAAGAACGACGGCAAGGGCTCCGCCGCGTTCTTCGATTCCGGCATGGAGCGCGAGGCGCTCGCGCGCATGAAGATCGAGCAGTCGCTGCGGCTCGCCATTCTCGAGAAGCGTTTCTGCTGCGCTTTCCAATCCAAGGTCGACATCCGCACGCAGGCGGTGAAGGGCATCGAGGCCTTGGTGCGCCTGCGCGACGACGAGGGCGTGATCCAGGCACCGGGCTCGTTCATCAACCTCGCGGTCGAGCTCGGGCTGATCGACGAGCTCACCCATCTCGTGCTGGCCGAGATCGTGCGGTCGATCGACCTGATCAACGACACCTTTGGCGCGGAAGCCAGCATCAGCATCAACATCGCCGCCAAGCAGGCGGGCAATCCCGAATTCATGCGCTCTTTTGCGCGGGCGCTGGACGAGACCGGCTTTCCGAAACGCTTCATGATCGAAGTGACGGAGGACGCCTTCGTCGCCACGAATCTTTTTCAGTCCGAGATCCTGCCGATGTTCCGCAAGCTTGGCGTCGGCATCTCCATCGACGATTTTGGCATCGGCTACTCCTCGCTTTCGGCTCTCGCCGACATCACGGCCGACGAGCTCAAGATCGACCGCTCCTTCATCACCGACATCCATAAGCGCCCGCGCAGCCAGGGCATCTTGCGCGCGATCGAATCCTTGAGCGAGGCGCTGGGCATGACAGTCATCGCGGAAGGCCTCGAATCCTATGAGGAGCTGGCCTATCTCCAGGCCGCGACCAAGATCCGCTATGCGCAGGGCTATTACTTCGCCCGGCCGATCTTCCTGGAGGAGCTGAAGCTCGCAACGCCCGCGGCCAGCGAAGCGCGCGTCAGCACCGCAAGCCGCCCGGCGCAGCAGAACCGCCAGGGCTATTCGCGCGCGAGCGGATACCGGCGATAGGGTCGGCGCTGGTGCAACATTCTCAGTGTCGTCCCGGCGAAGGCCGGGACCCACAACCCCAGGAAGGAGTCGTGGCGCGAGCTGGTAACCACGAGTCTTCGCCAAACCACTTCCTGTGGTAATCGCGACGAGCGCAGAGCGCTCGCGCGGAGGTCCTGGATTTGCGCTCCGCTTCGCTGCGCTTGTCCAGGACGACGTGCTGGACGAGTTTTCGCCCTTTGAAATTGCTGGCCTTTTGCTAAGAAGCAGGCGAACGTCCGGGCTTGCCTCGCTTGGCAGCCACCGAGGTACGCCATGTCCGCCTCCGTCGTCAGCGATTCCGCCTATATTCGCGCCCGCGCCATGGAGACGCTGTTCGAGCGGCTGGAGCATCTCTGCGAGGGTGCCATTGCGATCGATCGCAGCGGGCGCGTGGTCTATGTCAACGAGAAATACGTCACCGCGATCGGCCTTTCGCACGAGTCCGAGGCGCTCGGACGTCCGATCGAGGAGATCATTCCCAACAGCCTGATGCGGCGGGTGGTGGAGACCGGCGAGCCGATCATCCTCGACATCATGGAGCTCGGCGGCGAGCAGCTCGTCGTCACCCGCATGCCGATCGAGGACGAGCGCGGCAACATCATCGGCGCCATCGGCTTCGTGCTCTATGACCGCCTCGAGGGCCTGAAGCCGCTGCTCGCGCGTGTCACTCAGCTCGAGAGCGATCTGCGACTGGCGCGGCGGCAATTGTCGCATGTCCGCGCCGCACGCTTCACTTTTGCCGATTACGTCGGCGCGACGCCAGGCATCGCACAGGCCAAGGAGCTGGCGGCGCGCGCCGCGCGGCAGAACGTCACCGTGCTGCTGACCGGCGAGACCGGGACGGGCAAGGAGATGCTGGCGCAGGCCATCCACAACGCCTCCTCCCGCGCCGAAAAGCCGTTCGTCAGCGTCAACGTCGCCGCCATTCCCGACACGCTGATCGAGTCGGAATTCTTCGGGACAGTGCCGGGCGCCTATACCGGGGCCGACCGCAAGGGCCGCGAGGGAAAATTCCGCATCGCCGATGGCGGCACGCTGTTCCTCGACGAGATCGGCGAGATGCCGCTGCAGCTCCAGGCCAAGCTGCTCCGCGTGCTGCAGGAGCGCGAGATCGAGCCGCTCGGCTCCGACAAGGTCACCAAGATCGACGTGCGCGTGGTCGCCGCGACCAATGTGGATCTGCACAAGCGTGTCAGCGACGGCGCGTTCCGCGCCGATCTCTATTACCGGCTCAACGTGCTCTCGATCGGCCTGCCGCCCTTGCGCGACTGTCTCGGCGATCTTCCTGACATCTGCGCGCGACTGCTCGAGGACATCAGTGCGACCGGCGACTACGTCAACGCGAAGATCACACCGAGCGCGCTCGCCGCGCTTGCCCGCTACGACTGGCCCGGCAACGTCCGCGAGCTCCGCAATATTCTGGAGCGCGCGCTGATCCTGAGCGACTCGGGACGGCTGACCGGCGAGGATTTTGCCCGCATCCTGCCCGTCGGGGACACCAGACCTGTGGCGCAGGTCCGCACGGGCGGCACCATCGTCCCCTATGCCGAAGCGGAAGCCGAGTTCGAGAAGCACACGCTCGAGCAGGCGCTCGCCGCCAGCAACGGCCAGATCTCGGAAGCCGCAAAGATGCTCCAGATCTCGCGCGCGACCTTCTACAAGAAGCTCGCCAAGTTCGGCCTCGCCTCGGGACCGGCTTCCGTCTGAGTTTCGAGACTGAAAGTGTCCGGAGTCTCAGACTCCGGACACTGCGCACCGCGCTCCCTTCCCGTCGCCGATGCGCGAATTGCCGGGTTTTCAGCCACTTTGCCCACAACCGCCGCATCTGGCGCGGAGCTTGCTTTTCGCTCTGCACAAAGACGCATGTTGCAAGTGCGCGCTTGGCAAAAACAGGGAGAACCCAAGATGAGTGGAGCGATCACAGTCAATCAGCTTCAGGCAAAGCAGCCATCGCACGTCACCGTCGCCACTGCGAGCCTGATCGGCACGGCGATCGAATGGTACGATTTCTTCCTCTACGGCACCGCCGCCGCGCTGATCTTCAACAAGCTGTTCTTTCCGACCTTCGACCCCATGATGGGCACGCTGCTGGCGTTTGCGACCTATGCGCTCGGCTTCATCGCGCGCCCGCTCGGCGGCGTCGTGTTCGGCCACTACGGCGACAAGATCGGCCGCAAGACCATGCTCTATCTGACGCTTCTGATCATGGGCGCTGCGACCGCGGCAATCGGCTTCCTGCCGACCTATGAGACCGCCGGCATCTGGGCCGCGATCCTGCTCGTCGCCTGCCGCCTGATCCAGGGCTTTGGCTTAGGCGGCGAATGGGGCGGCGCCGTGCTGATGGCGGTCGAGCACGCGCCCGAGGACAAGAAGGGCTTTTACGGGAGCTGGCCGCAGCTCGGGGCGCCGCTTGGCCTGGTGCTCGGCACGCTGGTGTTCTCGGTCGTCTCGTCGATGCTGACCGACGCGCAGCTCTATGCCTGGGGCTGGCGCATCCCGTTTCTGTTCTCGATCGCGCTGGTGCTGGTCGGCCTATGGATCCGCTTCACCATCGCGGAATCGCCGGAGTTCCAGAAGGTCAAGGACACCAAGCAGGAAGTGAAGATGCCGATCCTCGAGGCGATCCGGATGTATCCGAAGAACATTCTGCTCGCGATGGGCGCGCGCTTCGCCGAGAACGGCTTCTTCTACATCTATGCAACCTTCGTGCTCGCCTATGCGACGCAATCGCTCGGCATGAACAAGCAGGACATGCTGAACGGCGTTCTGATCGCGGCCGCGATCGAGACGTTCACGATCCCTGCGTTCGGCGCGCTCTCCGACCGCGTCGGGCGGCGGCCGGTTTACATCTTCGGCGCGGTCTTTTCCGCGCTGATGTCGTTCCCGCTGTTCATGCTGCTGTCGACCAAGAATCCGCAAGCCGCCTGGATCGCGATCGTGCTGGGTCTCGCCGTCGGACATGCGGCGATGTACGGCCCGCAGGCGAGCTTCCTGTCGGAGCTGTTCGGCACCAAGGTGCGCTATAGCGGCGTCTCGCTCGGCTACAATCTCGCCTCGATCTTCGCCGGTGCGCTGTCGCCGCTGATCGCGACCGGTCTGATGACGGCCTATGCGCCGGCAACCTGGCCGATCTCACTGTACATGATCGTGCTCGCGATCATCACCATTGTGTCGGTCTACTTCGCCACCGAAACACGCAAAACAGCTCAGGCCTGGGCGGCCTGAGCCTCGTCTAGCGCCGCAGGGAGCGGCCTGTTCGAGGGTCGCTCCCCGCGATAAGATCGACCAAAGCGCGATGAGATTAGGTAGAATCGTCATCGCGCTTTAGGTTGTTGTTTGAGCATGATCTTTCCGGAAAACCGCTTCACACTTCTCCGGATCATGCTTTAGAGCAACAATAACGGCATGCGGTCCAGGGATCGGGAGAAACGCCGTGAGCCAGCACCCAGCTCTGCCTTACCTACGCAATTCCGAGAAGGGCAAGATCGTCACGGCGGCGGAAGCCGTCATGCTGATCCGCGACGGCGACACGGTCGCCACCGGCGGCTTCGTCGGCATCGGCTTTGCCGAGGAGATTGCGATTGCGCTGGAGGAGCTCTATCTCTCCAACGAGGGCGATGCGCCCTATACGCAAGGCAAACCGCAGAATCTGACGCTGGTCTATGCGGCGGGCCAGGGCGACGGCAAGCATCGCGGCCTCAACCATTTCGCGCATGAGGGCCTGGTCCGCCGCGTGATCGGCGGGCATTGGGGACTTGCCCCCAAATTGCAGCAGCTCGCAATCGCGGGCCAGATCGAGGCCTACAACCTGCCACAGGGCGTCATCACGCATCTGTTCCGCGACATCGCCGCGCACCGTCCCGGCCACATCACCCGCGTCGGCATGGGCACCTTCGTCGACCCCCGCAACGGCGGCGGCAAGCTGAACGCGCGCACCACCGAGGACATGGTGGAGCTGATCAAGATCGGCGGCGAGGAGTGCCTGCTGTACAGGACGTTTCCGATCCATGTCGGGATCATTCGCGCCACCACCGGCGATCCCGACGGCAACCTGACCATGGAGAAGGAGGCGCTGACGCTTGAAGCGCTCGCCATCGCTATGGCCGCGCATAATTCCGGCGGCATCGTCATCGCCCAGGTCGAGCGGGTCGCCGAAAGCGGCAGCCTCAATCCGCGCCAGGTCAAGATCCCCGGCATCCTCGTCGACTGCGTCGTGGTGGCAAAGCCCGAGCACCATTGGCAGACTTTTGGCACGCAATATAACCCGGCCTTCTCGGGCGAGATCAGGGTGCGTGCCACGTCGCTCCCCGCAATGCCAATGAACGAGCGCAAGATCATCGCCCGCCGCGCCGCCTTCGAATTGAAGGCCAACAGCGTCGTCAATCTCGGCATCGGCATGCCCGAGGGAATCGCCTCGATTGCCAACGAGGAGCGGATCATCGATCTCATCACGCTGACGGCCGAGCCCGGCGTGATCGGCGGCATCCCCGCCAGCGGAATCGACTTTGGCGCGGCGATCAACACGCAGGCCGTGATCGACCAGCCCTACCAGTTCGATTTCTACGACGGCGGCGGGCTCGATGCGGCTTTCCTCGGCCTTGCCCAGGTCGATCGTGCCGGCAATCTCAATGTCAGCAAGTTCGGACCGAAGCTTGCCGGCGCCGGCGGCTTCATCAACATCAGCCAGAACGCCAAGGAGGTCGTGTTCGTCGGCACCTTCGGCGCGGGCAAGCAGGCCATTGCGGTCAGCGACGGCAGGCTGTCGATCGTCCAGGAAGCGAAGTCGCGCAAGTTCGTGGACCATGTCGAGCACGTCACCTTCAGCGGCGTCGTGTCGGCGGCGCGTGGGCAGCGCGTGCTCTATGTCACCGAGCGCTGCGTCTTCAGCTTACGACCCGACGGCCTCGAGCTCGTCGAGGTCGCCCCCGGCATCGATATCGAGCGCGACATCCTGCGCCTGATGGACTTCAAGCCGCTGATCCCGCGCGACCCCGCCCCGATGGACGCGCGCATTTTCCGCGACGATCTGATGGAGCTGCGCGAACGGCTTCTGACGATCCCGCTCGACCAGCGCTTCACGCTGGACGAGCAGCAGAACCTGTTCTTCGTCAACCTGGAACGCTATCCCCTGCGCAGCAAGGCCGATATCGACGCCATCGCGCGGATCGTCGAGGCCAGGCTCGCCCCGCTCGGCCGCCGGGTCTACGCCATCGTCAACTACGACAACTTCTCGATCCTCCCCGAGCTGATGGACGACTACTCGGCCATGGTCCGCAGCCTCGTCGACCGCTTCTATTCCGGCGTGTCGCGCTATACGACTTCAGGGTTCCTGCGCATCAAGCTCGGCGAGGCCTTGGAGAAGCGCGGCGTAGCACCGCACATCTTCGAGAGCGCAGCCGAAGCGCAGTCGGACTGGCGGCAGATCGAAGGGACGGACGGACGCGATGACGGCGCGTCACGCGGCGCGCGGCAGGCTCAAAAATGATGCAGGCCTTGCATGCGCGATTTCAGGCGGAAGGTTGAATTGCAATGTTCGCCGCGCTGTGCAAATCGCTGTTGCCCAACAAAATCAATCAGGAGGGACCATCTTGCGTTTACCAGTCATAATAACAACAACCATAGCAACAACGATTTTTGGCCTCGCCGCAGCCACCGCCGCGCGCGCAGATGACCTGAAGATCGCGCTGATCTACGGCAAGACCGGTCCGCTGGAGGCCTATGCCAAGCAGACCGAGACCGGCCTGCAAATGGGTTTTGAATACGCCACCAAGGGCACCATGACGCTCGACGGTCGCAAGATCGTCATCATCACCAAGGACGACCAGGGCAAGCCGGACCTTGCCAAGGCCGCGCTCGCCGAAGCCTATCAGGACGACAAGGTCGATATCGCGATCGGCACGACGTCGTCGGCCGCGGCGCTGGCGATCCTGCCCGTTGCCGAAGAGAACAAGAAGATTCTGATCGTCGAGCCTGCCGTCGCGGACCAGATTACCGGCGAGAAGTGGAATCGCTACATCTTCCGCACCGCGCGCAACTCCTCGCAGGACGCGATCTCCAACGCGGTCGCGATCGGCAAGCAGGGCGTCACCGTTGCGACGCTGGCTCAGGACTATGCCTTCGGCCGCGACGGCGTCGCCGCCTTCAAGGAGGCGCTGGCCAAGACCGGCGCGACGTTAGCTGCCGAAGAATATGCCCCGACCTCGACCACCGACTTCACCGCGGTCGGCCAGCGTCTGTTCGACGCGCTAAAGGACAAGCCGGGCCGCAAGGTGATCTGGGTGATCTGGGCGGGCGCCGGCAATCCGCTGGCCAAGCTCCAGGACATGGATCCGAAACGCTACGGCATCGAGCTCTCGACCGGCGGCAACATCCTGCCGGCGCTCGCGGCATACAAGGCGCTGCCGGGCATGGAAGGCGCGACCTATTACTACTATGACATCCCGAAGAACCCGGTGAACGACTGGCTGGTGGCCGAGCACCAGAAGCGCTTCAACGCGCCGCCGGACTTCTTCACCGCGGGTGGCTTTGCCGCTGCGATGTCCGTCGTCGCCGCCGTCACCAAGGCGAAGTCGACCGACACCGAGAAGCTGATCACGGCGATGGAAGGCATGGAATTCGACACGCCGAAGGGCAAGATGGTGTTCCGCAAAGAAGACCATCAGGCGCTCCAGAGCATGTATCACTTCAAGGTCAAGGTCGATCCGAACGTTGCCTGGGCCATCCTCGAGCCGGTGCGCGAGCTGAAGATCGAGGACATGAACGTTCCGATCCGCAACAAGCGCTGAGCTTCTTTCTTCACCTCCCCCGCTTGCGGGGGAGGCCGGGTGGGGGCTCTTTCCTCTTGGGGGTTCTCGCCTGCGGAGACACCCTCTCCCGTAGCCGACGCTCCGCATCGGCGTCCTTTTCTAGAACGGCGGCCGCAGGCCGCCTATGCCTCCCCCGCAAGCGGGGGAGGGTGCGCAGTATGATCCGCGGTTAGATCCTCATCTCATCATTCGCCAGACTGCCAATGACGCTGACCCTTGAAACCCGCGACCTCACCATCCGCTTCGGCGGCCATGTCGCGGTCAACAACGTCACCTGTAGCTTCCGCCCGGGCGAGCTCACCGCCATCGTCGGACCGAACGGCGCCGGCAAGACCACCTATTTCAACCTGATCTCGGGCCAGTTGCGCGCGACGAGCGGCAGCATTTTGTTCGACGGTACCGACATCACCGAGCATTCCGCGCCGCTGCGCACCCGCGCCGGCCTCGGCCGCGCGTTCCAGCTCACAAACCTGTTTCCGAACCTGACGGTGGAAGAGAATGTCCGCCTCGCCGTGCAGGCGGCGAACGGCACGCATTACGAGATGCTGCGGCCCTGGATGGTGCGGCGTGACCTGATCACGCGCGCGGACGGCATCCTCGATCAGGTCGCGCTCGGCGGCCGCCGCGGCGTCGCCGCGACCGCACTGTCGCACGGCGACCAGCGCAAGCTCGAGGTCGCGCTGATGATCGCGCTGGAGCCGAAAGTGTTCATGTTCGACGAGCCGACCGCAGGCATGAGCATCGACGAGGTGCCCGTCGTTCTCAATCTCATCGCACAGCTCAAGCAGGACAGCAGCAAGATCATCCTCCTGGTCGAGCACAAGATGGACGTGGTGCGTTCGCTCGCCGACCGCATCATCGTGCTGCACAACGGACAACTCGTTGCCGATGGTCCGCCGGCCGAGGTGATCGCTTCCCCCATCGTGCAGGAAGCCTATCTCGGCGTCGCACCCAAGAAAGCTGCAGAGGGCGCAGCATGACCGACCTACTGACACTGTCCGGCGTGCACACCCATATCGGCCGCTATCACATCCTCCAGGGCATCGACCTCGTGGTCCCTCAGGGGCAGACCACCATGCTGCTCGGGCGCAACGGCGCCGGCAAGACCACGACGCTGCGCACCATCATGGGCCTGTGGCAGGCCTCCAGCGGCGAGATCAGCCTCGCCGGCGCGCGCATCGAGGGCCGCGCCACGCCCGACATCGCCCGGCTCGGCGTCGGCTACGTACCGGAGAGCATGGCGGTGTTCTCCGACCTCACGGTGAGGGAGAACCTGGTGCTGGCGGCGCGCGACGGCCCGCTCGACGACGCCCAGCTCGATTGGATTTTTGGCTTCTTCCCGGCGCTGCGCCGCTTCTGGCTGTCGCGCGCCGGCAGTCTCTCCGGCGGGCAGAAGCAGATGCTCTCGATTGCGCGGGCCATCATCGAGCCGCGCAAGCTCTTGCTGATCGACGAGCCGACCAAGGGGCTGGCGCCCGCGATCGTCATGGCGCTGATCGAGTGCCTGAAGGAGATCAAGCGCAAGGGCGCGACGATTCTCCTGGTCGAACAGAACTTCTTTGCCGCCCGCGAGCTCGGCGACAGCGTGCTGGTCATGGACAACGGCAAAATCGTCCATCGCGGCGAGATGGCGGCGCTCGCCGCCGACGTGCCGCTCCAGGAGCGGCTGCTCGGCCTGAGCCTAGAGGCACATCAATGACCGACCTTGCCGCAACCGATCCGCTGCCGAAGCCGAAACGCGACATCGCGCCGATCCTGCTGCCGATTGCGCTCGCACTCGCCGTGATTCCCTTCGTCGGCTCGACCAGCTCCTGGCTCACTCTGACTGCCGCGAGCCTCGCCATGGGCATGATGATCTTCATCATGGCCTCGGGGCTCACGCTGGTGTTCGGCCTGATGGACGTGCTCAATTTCGGCCACGGCGCCTTCATCGCGGTCGGCGCCTATGTGGCGACCCTGATCCTGCTGCCGTTCGCGGCCGCGATGCAGGCGGATTCGCTCTGGCTAAACCTTGCGGTGCTTGCGCCGGCCGCGCTGCTCTCGATGGCGGTGTCCGGCGCGCTCGGCCTCGTCGTCGAACGCGTGCTGATCCTCCCCGTCTACGGCCAGCACCTGAAGCAGATTTTGATGACGACCGGCGGCCTGATCGTCGCCGAGCAGACGCTTTATGCCGTGTGGGGCCCGCAGATCATCCCGCTGCCGCTGCCGACCTCGCTACGCGGCTCCTTCATCATCGGCGACGTCGCGATCGCGAAATACCGCCTGCTTGCGATGCTGGTCGGCCTCGTCGTCTTCATCGCGATCCAGCTCGTGCTCAACCGCAGCAAGCTCGGGCTCCTGATCCGCGCCGGCGTCGAGAACCGCGAGATGGTGGAGGCGCTCGGCTATCGTATCCGCCGCCTGTTCCTCGGCGTGTTCATGACGGGATCGGCCCTCGCCGGCCTCGGCGGCGTGATGTGGGCGCTCTATCGCGAGCAGGTTCACGCCTCCATGAGCGACGACCTCACCGTGCTGATCTTCATTGTCGTCATCATTGGCGGGTTAGGTTCGATCGGCGGCTGCTTCATCGGCGCACTTCTGGTCGCCATGGTCGCAAATTACGGCGGCTTCCTGGTGCCGAAACTCGCACTCGTCTCTAACATCCTACTGATGGTCGCCGTTCTGATGTGGCGGCCGCGCGGCCTCTATGCGGTGACCAGCCGATGATGATCCTGTCAGGCGACCCGCCGCGGAGCCGCGTTCTCACCCTCACTCTCCTCGTCATCATCCTGGCGCTGGCGGCAACGCCCTATTTGTTTCCGGGCGCCAAGGCGATGAACGTGGCGGCCAAGATCTGCATCTTCGCTGCGCTGGTCGCCTCCTATGACCTCCTGCTCGGCTACACCGGCACGGTGTCGTTCGCCCACACCATGTTCTACGGCATCGGTAGCTACGCGATCGCGATCGCGCTCTATTCGATGGGGCCCAATTGGGGTGCGGTGGCAACCGGCATCGTCATCGGCCTGCCCCTTGCGGCGCTGCTGGCGCTTGCGATCGGGCTGTTCTCGCTTAGGGTCGCGGCGATCTTCTTTGCAATGATCACGCTTGCGGTCGCCTCCGCTTTCCAGGTGTTGGCCTCGCAGCTCTCCTGGCTGACCGGCGGCGAGGACGGGCGGAGCTTTCAACTGCCGGAGCTACTGCGGCCTGGCACCGTGCTGATCCCAAAGAGCCTTGCAGGTTTCGAGTTCAACGGCCGGACCCTGACCTTCTATCTCGTCTTCGTTGCGTCGGCCCTGATGATCCTCGCGCTGCTGCGAGTCGTGAACTCTCCGTTCGGCCGCGTGCTCCAGGCGATCCGCGAGAACCGGTTTCGCGCCGAGGCACTCGGCTACCGCACCGTATTCCACCTCACCTATGCCAATTGCCTGGCTGCGCTGGTTGCCGCCAGCGCCGGCATCCTCAACGCTCTGTGGCTACGCTACGCCGGCCCCGACACCTCGCTGAGCTTCTCGATCATGCTGGATATTCTCCTGATGGTCGTGATCGGCGGCATGGGCACGATCTACGGCGCGATCATCGGCGCGACGATCTTCATCCTTGCGCAGAACTATCTGCAATCGTTGATGGGCGTTGCCTCGAAGGCAGCAGCCGACGCCGGCCTGCCGCTGCTGCCAGGCCTGTTGCACCCGGATCGCTGGCTGCTGTGGCTCGGACTGCTCTTCATTGCCAGCGTCTACTTCTTTCCGACCGGCGTGGTCGGACGTCTGCGCAATGCCGGCGCCAAGAAGACGTGACGCCTCACGCGTTAAGCCGTCATTAACGATGCGGCGCCCGCCCCTTCATCTGTGCAATACACAACCTTGAGACGACGCAGCACGATTCATCGCTTGCCAGACCGGCCTAATGGCCTTGTGGTAACCGATTAAAGCTTGGGTAACCGGCTTTCCTAAGGTTTGGGCCATCTGTGCATAGTAAGCCTCTTCCCCTAGGGAGGGGGAATGCGCCGGATGTCGTCCACGATCACGAGCAGAATATCCGCGGCCGCCAGGGGCGGCTGGAACGCTGCCATACGGCGCGGACCCGTGCTGTGGCTGACGCTGAGCGGCGCCCTGCTGGTGGCCGGCATTTTCGTCGTCACCACCATGGCGATCGGCGACTTCCGCGAACGCGCCCTCGTCAACAACGAGCGCGAGCTGGAAAACACGGTGCTCTTGCTGACTCGCCATTTCGATCAGCAGTTCGAGGATGCCGAGACTGTCGCCGCCGATCTGATCGCGCAGATGAACCTGCCAGACATCTCCTCGCCCGAGATGTTCCGCGAGCGCATGTCGAGCGATGAAGCCCATCGCATGCTTACGAACAAGATCAGCGCCGTGAACTATCTCGGCGATATCGCGATCTACGACACCGACGGCAACATCATCAACTGGTCGCGACACGAGCCGTTGCCGAAGATCAACATCTCCTCACGGGCCTATTTCCAGACCTTCAAATCCGATCCGCAATCCGAGCCGGTGCTGCTGGAAACCGTGCGCAGCCTTCTCATCGGCAGGTGGACCACGGTGGTGGCACGCCGGCTGACGAGCCCGCAGGGCGAATTCCTCGGCGTCATGCTGCGCCGGATCGATCCTGAGAGCTATCAGAAATATTTCTCCTCCGTTGCGCTCGGCAAGGGCGCAGCCATCTCGCTGTTCGACCGCCGCGGCGCGATGCTGGCACGCTACCCGCACATCGATGAGCTGATCGGAAAAAGTTACGCCAACGCACCGTTGTTGCAGAAGATTGCGACCAAGGGTGGCCGGCAGACGGTGCGGATCGAGAAGAGTCCGATCGACGGTCAGGGGCGGCTGGGTGCCGGTGCGCCGCTCGTGCATTTCCCGATCATCATCATCGCGACCAATACGATGGAATCGGCGCTTGCGGACTGGCGCGAGCAAACCCGTTTCATGATCATCGCGGCCACGCTGGTGGCGACGATCATTGCACTCATCCTCTATCTCATCATCCGCCAGATCAGTCGCCAGAGTCGCGAGGCGCAAGCGCGAATCGAGTCGGAACGACTGCGGCTCGACACTGCGCTGAATAACATGTCGCAGGGCCTGGTCCTCTACGACGCCACCGGACACATCGTCACCTGCAACCGGCGCTATACCGACCTGTTCGGCCTGTCCCCGGACGTCATCAAGCCCGGCTGCCACATCCAAGACGCAATGTACCACTGCAAGGAGATGGGGCTATTCGACGGCGACGTCATCGAATTCTGCGCCGGCGTGATGCGGATCGTCGCCGAGGGCAAGGTCTCGACAAAAGTGACGGAGCTGCCCGATGGGCGCGCCTTCCAGATCATCGATACGCCGCTCGCACAGGGCGGATGGGTCGCCACGATCGAGGAGATCACCGAGCGACGCAATCTCGAGCAGGAGCGCGACCGTAACTACACTTTCCTGCGCGAGATCATCGACCACATCCCGTCGCAGATCACGGTGAAGGACGCGCGCACGCGACAATATCTGCTGGTCAACCGGATTGCCGATGACGTGTTCGGTGAATCCGGCGCGTCGATCGTCGGCAAGACCGCCTTCGACATTATTCCGGAGCGGGACGCCAAGACCGTCACTTGCGACGACGACCGCCTGCTGCGATCGCCCGACGAGCTGCTCGTGGACGAGCGGGCCTGGGAAACGCGCACCGGCGGCCGCCGCCATGTCATCTCCAAGCGCATCGGCATTCGCGACAAGGCCGGCGAGCCGCGCTACATCATCAACGTCATCGAGGACGTGACCGAGCGGCGCCGCGCCGACGAGAAGATCGCGCATATGGCGCATTACGACGCGCTGACCGACCTGCCGAACCGCGTGCTGTTCCGCGAGCAGATCGAGCGCGAGCTCGAGAAGGTCGCGAGCGGCCAGCAGTTCGCGCTGCTTTACATCGACGTCGACGAGTTCAAGGGCATCAACGATTCACTCGGCCATCATGTCGGCGACGAGCTGTTGAAGGCGGTCGCGGCCCGCATCCGCGCCTGTCTCAAGCCGGGCGACCTGATCGCGCGGCTCGGCGGCGACGAGTTCGCGGTGATCCAGACCAGGATCGAGACATCCGCCGACGTGCTCGCGTTCGTGACGCGGATCCACGAGGCGATCCGCCGGCCCTACCATTGTCTCGGCCATCAGCTCTCGACCGATGCCTCGATCGGCATCGCGCTGGCGCCGCAGGACGGCATCGATCTCGACCAGCTGATCAAGAATGCCGACCTCGCGATGTACGGCGCCAAGGCGGAGGGACGCCGCACCTATCGCTTCTTCGTGCCGGCGATGGATGCGTGTGCCAAGGCACGCCTTGCGATGGAGCAGGACCTGCGTCAGGCCCTGGTCGACGGCGGCTTCGAGCTTCACTATCAGCCGCTGGTCAATCTGCGCTCCGGCGAGGTCTCCGGCTGCGAGGCGCTGCTCCGCTGGCGCCACCCCGAACGCGGCATGGTCTCGCCGGCCGAGTTCATTCCCGTGGCTGAGGACACCGGCCTGATCAACGAGCTCGGCGACTGGGTGCTGCGCACGGCCTGTGCCGAGGCCGCAAGCTGGCCCCGCCATGTGCGGCTTGCGGTCAACGTCTCGCCGGTGCAGCTCAAGTGCGAGACACTGGCTCTGAAGATTGCCGGCGCGCTCGCCGCGTCCGGTCTCGATCCCTGCCGCCTCGAGCTCGAGATCACCGAGGCCGTGCTGATCCGCGACGACGAGGCCGCGCTCTCGATCCTGCATCAGCTCCGCTCGATCGGCGTGCGCATCGCGCTCGACGATTTCGGCACCGGCTATTCGTCGCTGAGCTATCTGAAGCGCTTCCCGTTCGACAAGATCAAGATCGACCGCTGCTTCGTCGCCGACATCGCTGAGACCAGCGGCGCACCCGTCATCGTTCAGGCCGTGGTCAACATCGCCGGCGCCAGCAACATGACCACCGTCGCCGAAGGCGTCGAGACCGAGGCGCAGCGCGATATGCTGCGCGCCCTCGGCTGCACGGAGATGCAGGGCTATCTGTTCAGCGCGCCGAAGGCCGCGAACGATGTGCGAAAACTGTTCAGGCCGAGCAGCGCGCAAGTGCAGGCGGTGGCCTGAAGATGGCGAAGCCCGCCCGCCCCAAACAGTTAGACGTCGCGCATTCCTATGCCGTGCGGCTGATGCAGCATCTGGTGGTCCCGACCTTCGTGATCGACCCCAAGCGCCGCGTCGTGATCTGGAACAGAGCCTGCGAGCGCCTGACCGGGGTTGCCGCCTCCGAAGTGATGGGCACGAGCAAGCACTGGCAGGCCTTCTACGAGACGAAGCGCTATTGTCTTGCCGATCTCGTCGCGCTCGACCTGCCCGAGCAGCTGCCGGAGCTTTATTCCGAATACACCGCGCGCGGTCACAACGGGCTCGGCTTCGGCGCCGAGAACTGGTGCATGATGCCGAAGCTCGGCAACCAGCTCTATCTTGCGATCGATGCTGGCCCGATCCACGACGAGGCCGGCAATCTGATCGCGGTGGTCGAGACCTTGCGCGACCTGACCGACCAGAAGCGCGCCGAGATGGCCCTCAAGGAGCTCGCCAGCAAGGATGGGCTGACCGGGCTCTCCAACCGCCGCTCCTTCGACCAGATGCTGATGACCGAATGGTCGCGCGCGCAGCGGACGCAGCTGCCGCTCTCGCTGCTGTTCGTCGACGTCGACCATTTCAAGCTGTTCAACGACCTGCACGGCCACCAGACCGGCGACGAATGCCTGCGCGCGGTCGCCAACGTCGTCCGCAGCCACGCTGCGCGCCCGCTGGACCTTGCGACGCGCTATGGCGGCGAGGAGTTCGCGATGATCCTCCCCGAGATGAATTGCGAGGCCGCCTGCACCCTCGCCGAGCAGATCCGCTGCGCGGTCATGGACTTGCGGATCACGCATGGCGCGGAGGGCGCCGGCGACCACGTCACGCTCAGCGTCGGCGTCGCAAGCCACGTCCCCGGCGAACACGACGACCGCCCGGACCGATTGCTCGGAGCAGCCGACCAGGCGCTCTACGCCGCCAAACGGCTCGGCCGCAACCGTGTCATCTCCGCCGAAGCCATGTTGGCCGAATTCGCCCGCCTCGATCGCGGGATTCGGGAGGTTCCGGCCCTGGCAGCGCGCCGGTCCAGCCGGAGCTGACAAGGGCGTCGAGCGGAGGTTGCCGACCCCGCGCCAATCAGCTAAATGGGGCCTCGCTGCACCCGTAGCTCAGCTGGATAGAGCGTTGCCCTCCGAAGGCAGGTGTCAAGTCCTCTGGTGCGAAAAGTGAGGAAGAAAGAGTATTGTACTGCAATGGCTTGCGAGGATAGCGCATTGGGCTTAACTCAGTCGCGAAATCTGCGTAAGCACTGCGTAAGCAGTAAGCACCCGTAGCTCAGCTGGATAGAGCGTCGCCCTCCGAAGGCGAAGGCCACACGTTCGAATCGTGTCGGGTGCGCCAAATTTTTGAAGTGATGCTAAACTGGCGGTCTTACTGTTAAGAAATGTATCGGTGCCCCCTAGGATCGCCAGCACCACTTGCCATCCCGATAGCTCCAGTTATTCGATGCGGAAGAAGATGTCGGGCGGTTTGAGCTTTACCCGCCATGTTCTTGAACGCGAAATCCGTCCTCCGGCCCCACGCTCGGAAGCTACGGTTTTCGCGGTGACTACGGGGCAACGTCGCGTAACTAGCCGCAACGACCTTTGTTGCACCTCTCGTTTTTTTGCTGTCGATTTGAACGATCGAATACAAAGGAGAACAGTGCAGCGGAGGAGAGGAAGTCAGTCAACTCCCATTGAAAGATAAAGCATTTTCGACCTTCCTAGACCAAAACTACCGTTTGAGCTACGGCCGAAAAACGGGGTTTGCCACCGATAAGAGCCTTATGCCAACAGCCCGTCATCGACACAGTGCCCTCACAGTCACCCAAAGGGCACTCACGCGATGTGTTTGCCCTCAGGTCTGTTGACTCGCCTGAAGAGGAGCCGTGAGCTGTCTTTGGACATCGGGCAAGGTGAACTGAAACACAGCGCCGCGAGGCTCGTTCGCTTCCACCCATAGCTTGCCCCCATGAGCCTCAATGATGGAGCGGCATATCGACAGCCCCATCCCTGTTCCACTAGACTTCGTGGTGTAGAAGGCGTCGAAGACTCGATCGAGGTGCGCCGGACCAATGCCGGGCCCGGAATCGCGGACGGCCACGAGGGCATCTGCGTGGTCTTGCTCGGTGCTGATCACCAGCTCTCGTCCCCCCTCCTCAACCGAGCTCATTGCTTCAGTCGCGTTCAGAATCAGGTTCAGCAAGACCTGTTGCAGCTGAATGCGATCCCCCAGAACCGGAAGCAATCCATCCGCAAGCCGGGTCTGGACCGAGACGCCATTCCTCTGGGTCACGCTTTGCGCAAATACGAGTACTTCGCTGATCGCCGCATTGAGGTCAAAACGCTCCTTTCGCGGCGGCGCTTTCTTGATTTGCTCTCGGATACGATCGATGATTTCTCCGGATCGATCTGCGTCCGCAATGACACAGGAGAGCGCTTCCCCGACCTCGCCCAGGTCTGGCGGCTGCATTTTCAGAAAATTCTGGGCTGCCCGGGCGTTGTTGCGCGCGCTGGCGATCGGTTGTGTGATTTCGTGAGAGAGCGAGGCTGCCAGTTCTCCCATCATGCTCACGCGGTTCATGTGGGCGAAATCCGATTCCATCTCCCGCAACCGCGCCAGCGCTTGTGTGCGATCCTCGATGTCCGTATTGGTGCCGTACCACGCAACAACCTTTCCTGCGTCGTCGCGCGAAGGCTCCGCACGAAGCAGGAACCAGCGATACGATCCGTCATAGCGGCGCATGCGGGCTGCAACTTCGCCGGGCTTTTCAGATGCAAGCAGTTGCCGCCAGATATCATTCACGCGCGGAAGGTCTTCGGGATGGATCGACCCATCCCGTCGCCAACGATCAAGCGAGACCCGCGTGTAGTCGAGCAACCGTTTGTTGAGATACTCGACGGAGCCGTCGGCTCCGGCGCGCCAGGCAGCAACCGGAATTGAGTCAAGAGTTTGTTGCACGTGCCTGACGTTGGCCAATTCGGCCTCGCTTCGTCGCAAGGCACTTTCGGCCATCTTCAGGCCCTGGATATCCGTGTTGGTGCCGTACCATGCGACAACTGCTCCTGCCTTGTCGCGCGAAGGCTCCGCACGATTGAGGAACCAACGATACGATCCATCGGAGCCGCGCAGGCGGGCTTCGACTTCGCCAGATTTTTCGGATGCCAACGATTGTAGCCAAACGTCCCGCAGGCGCGGAGCGTCGTCGGGATGGATCAAAGCAAGCCACTGCCAACCCAGCACTTGATCAAGCGAGACCCCTGTGTAGTCCAGCCAACGTTTGTTGATGTACTCGACGGAGCCGTCCGCCCGGGCGCGCCAAGCCATCGCCGGGATCGAATCAAGCGTTGCCTGTAGCTGGACCGCCTGTTCCGCGCGCTTGCGTTCGGTTAAATCGAGCACGAATGCAACGCCCTCGTCGCCGCCTTGTTCGAAAAGTGTGGCGCCAACAAGCACGGGAACACGGCTTCCGTCTTTCCGAAGGTACTCCTTCTCGAAGGGCTGCACGATCCCTGTTGAAAGCAGTTGTGCCCGCGTGAGCTGGTCGCGCTCGCTCCATTCCGGAGGACTCAGCTTGGTCCAGCGCACGCGACCCAAAACCAGATCCTCACGATCATATCCCACGATACGTAGAAACGCGTCATTGGCTTCAACAATCCGTCCTTTGCGATCGCGAATGAAGATCCCGATGATGTTGGCGTCGACCAGGCGCCGGATCTTCCCTTCGCGATCCGCGACGTCGTGATAAAGGCGCGCATTTTCGAGTGAAATCGCCGCCTGCGACGCAAGCACCTTCAATAAAGCGACGCGATCAGGCGTGAACACGTTCGGCGTCAGATTGTTCTCAAGGTAGAGAACCGCGGCGAGCTTTCCTTGATTGATCAGCGGTACGCTGAGAATAGAACGGACAGCACTCTGAACAATATAGGGATCACCAGAAAATGCATGCTGAGATGAAGCGTCATCGAGAAGCACTGTCTCATGGGTGCGCGTTCCATAGCGAACCAATGACTCCGGCAACGCCGGCGTGCTGGAGGACCGGTCCCGCAGGTGCACTTTTACGTTCTCTCCACTAGCGACCGCTTCCGCTTGTACCTGCAGCTCATCACCTCGCGGAACAATCAGTAGACCTCGTTCGGCGCCGGCGTGCTCGAGGGCTCCGCGCAAGAGCCTGTCGATGAGTTTGTCGAGAACTATCTCGCAAGAGAGCGCTTGCGATACCTTGATCACGGTCGCGAGATCGAGCTGTTCGACCGGCGCTTCGATAGTACCCGCTGGAGCCGTCGCGCGCTCGTCCTGCCTCAGCCGTGGATGGAGCTGATCGAGTTGCCGCACCTTTCCGTCGGCGCCCCATCGGAGATAGCCATCCCGCGCGTTTTTTAGGTAGAGGTGCGCGATCTCCTGGAAGCCGCGCGCCAAGTAGAAGCGGGCAGCCAGCTCGTAGGCGAGCGCCTCGTTGTGGACAAAGCCGTTGTCTCGCGCCGAGCGGATGGCCTGTTCATACAACTGCTCGGCATCGAGCACGCGGCCTTCGATCCGGGCGATCTCCGCGCCGACCAGGGCGGCGCGGTTCTCGAAGTTCTCCGGGCAATTGGCCTCCCACACGCGGAGCTGCTGGTGATGAGCGGCTAGTGCATCCACATGCTGCTGCCGTTGCTCGGGAAGCGCGGCGTAGTAAAATGCTGCGTGGGATAGCGCAGCGTAGAACTGATATTCTGCGGTTTCGAAGAGGGACGCCGATGTCCACAGCAGCCGTTGCGCCCTCTCCGAGGCATCGAGGGCGGCCCTATAGTCCCCGGCAAGGAAGCGTGCTTGGACCTTTCGGCACCAATACCAGCATTCGGCAAGTGCCAAATCCGAGTTACTGGACAAATGGCTCTCCATCTGAAGCTCGTCGAACTGCCCATCGTCGAAGCAACCAAATGTCGGGGTAAACCCGCGAAGCGTTCGTACCAGCCCGAGCTGTACAGCGATGATGTCAGTGACGAAGCCAAACTGCACCTTTCGCGCGAACGAGAGGCCATGCTCGGCCTCGCGCTGCACCTCGGGGAGCGGATCGCCCGCCGCGAGAAGGTTCGTGTTCAATTGGTTGCCGCAGTAGGCAGCGTAAGTGAGATCGCCGGTCAGGCTGGCGACCTCGAAAGCGCGGCGCACGAAATCGCGGCCAGCCCGGACATGTCTTGTCCAAGGCATAATCATGTTCCCGAAAAGCATGAAAGCGCGAGCCTGGAACCGCTTCAGGCCACGTTGTTCGGCCAAATCGCAGCCGAGCCGGCCGAAGCGAAATGCGGCCTGGTAATCGTGGAACTGCGCGCCAGCGACCACGCCGAGCGTGGCATAGGCAAAGCACGAGCCTTCGCAGTTGCCTTGCTCGAGGCTGAGGTTGACTGCCCGGCAAGCGATCAAGGCATATAGATTCGCATCCGTAAAGAATGCGGGGTTTATGATCCTAGTGAGGACCTCCAGTGTCGCGAGGGATGCCACATCGCTCATCAAGGGCAGGTCGACCAGATCCTCGATCGATCGGCTGCCGAGCTGCGACCAGATCCGCTGATACTCGCGCCGCACCTCCTCTTCCGTTGGGTGTCGCGACCACTCGATGCCCAGACGCCGGAGGTAGTCGAGGCCGACCGCGACCGCCTGACTGCTCTGACCAAGAGTCGTGTGCAGCTCCGCGAGCAGGCAGGCAATGCTGGCGCGTTCGACCGTTGTTGCGGCGCATGGCGACAGTGCTTTCAGACGATGCTCCGCTTCCGCCAGCGCGCCGCTCAGGAACTCACATTCGGCGCGGTTCAGCTCCAGCGCAAACGAGAGCTCGTGTCGGCGCTCCAACGCGTCTTCTGGCAGCAGCGCCGCGCCGGCAACGAGATAGTTGAGCGCCGAGGTATAAGCAGTCGATACCTTGGCGCGCTTGCCAGCGGCCAGGTTCAACTCTGCAAGCTGCTCGCGCTCGTCGCGTGACGCAATTAGAGTCGCGCCGCGGTTGAGCTGGTTGACAATCTCGAAGACCGCCTCATCGCGCTTTTCCGGCGGTGTCTCTGCCAAGAGAAGCCGGCCAATTTTCAAATGCGCCTCGGCCCGCGCCTCCTCCGGGATCAGCGCGTAGGCTGCCTCCTGCACTCGGTCGTGAACGAACTTGTAGGAGCGCGCGCCACGATCGATCAATTGCTGGTGCAGGGTGTCCGTCAGAGCGACGTGCACCTTTTCCTCGGACGTTCCGAGAACGATCGAAAGGATATTGAAATCGGCAACGTTGCCGAGGCACGCAAGCTGCCGCAACGCGTGCTGCGTGTCGAGCGGTAGTCGCGTCAGCTTCCCGGCCAGAAGCTCCACGACGTTGTCTGTGTATCTTTTAGCGTGGATGCCTCCCATGTCCCAAGACCATCGCCGCTGCTCGTGATCGAAGGCCAGCAGCCCCTCGTCGGCGACCACGTGAAGAAATTGGATCACGAAGAATGGATTGCCGTCGGTTTTCGTGTGCACCAACCATGCAAGTGGGGCGGCCCGCTCAGGGTCGCAGCGGAGCGTGTCCGCGACAAGTTCTCCCAGGTCTTCTGTTGTCAGCGGAGCAAGTTTGATGTCCTGCACCCTACCGGTTGCGCGGATCGCCTCCAGCTTGCGTATGAGCGGATGCGCTGCGGTGACTTCATTATCGCGGAAGGCGCCGATGAGGAGGAGATTGCGGAGATCGGACCGGCTCAACAGGTCTTCCAAAAGGTCGAGCGTTGCCGCGTCGAGCCATTGCAAGTCATCGAGGAACAGCGCCAGGGGATGTTCCGGTCGAGCGAAGACACCGATGAACTGCCGAAACACCAACTGAAAGCGCCGTTGCGCGTCTTGCGGGGGAAGCTCAGGGACCGGCGGTGGCTCTCCGATGAGGACCCTCAGCTCAGGAACGAGATCCACCATCAGTCCTACGTTCGGTCCCAGCGCTTCCCGCAATGCATCGCGCCAAGGTGTAAGGTCGGCTTCGCTTTTGCCGAGCAGCGGCCGGATCAGGCTCTGAAAGGCTTGTGCCAGCGTCGAGTAGGGAATGTCGCGTTTGTACTGATCGAACTTGCCGGAAGCGAAAAGGCCACGCGGTGGTACCAGCACGGGCTGGATCTCGTTGACGACCGAGGATTTGCCCACGCCGGAATAGCCCGAGACCAGGACCAATTCCGGGGCGCCACCATTGACGACGCGATCGAAGGAGGCAAGCAAGGTGTCGACCTCGCGTTGCCGCCCGTAAAGTTTCTCGGGAATCACGAGCCGGTCGGGCGTGTCGTGTTCGCCCAGTGCAAAGTCGTCGATCCGGCCCTGCGCCTCCCATTCGATCAGGCAGCTGCGTAGATCATGCTCGAGGCCAGCCGCAATTTGATAGCGGTCTTCGGCCCTCTTCGCGAGCAGCTTCATGACAATCGCCGAGACGACGCCAGGAATTTCTTTCAACCGCTCGGCCGGCGGCGCCGGCCGCCTGGCGAGATGGCAGTGCACCCATTCGATGGGGTCCACGGCAACAAACGGCAAAACACCGGTGAGCATTTGGTAGAAGGTGACGCCGAGCGCGTAGAGGTCGCTCCGCGTATCGATGGACCGGTTCATCCGTCCGGTCTGTTCCGGCGCCATGTAGGCCAGCGTGCTGGCAATCGTCTCGGGAGGGTGAGGCGACTGGCGCTCGCGCGCGAAGCGCGACGCAATGCCGAACCCGGTCAGCCTCACCTCGCCGGTCGCGTCGTTGAGCAGGATGTGGGCCGGCTTGATGTCTTTATGGACGAGGCCGCGCTGATGAAGGTTACCCAGTGCCGAGGCAATCGTGCAGCCGAGGCGCAAAAAGCGCGCCATATCCATGGGCGCGCCGAGCAACATCTCGAGCAGCTCACTGCCCGTGTCATCGAGCACCAGCATGGTTCGATTGGCTTCGCGCACGAGCTCCAATGGCCGCACTGCCCACGTGCCATCGAGTTCGTCCTTCAGCTCGTATTCGTGCGCGAGGCGATCGAGGGTCGAACGGGACGGGTGGTCGGCCGCAGGCGCTACGAGCAGCACGGCGCGCCGCTTACCGTCATCGTCGAGCCGCCAGCCGCGATGAAAGACGCGTTCGCTGTCCTTCCAGAGGATCTGAGAGCTGCCATCCGAGTACGCGCTGTTCAATGAATGCTGCAACAACTAACAAACTCCGGGATCGGACTTTCCGGGTCGAGTGGGACCAAGCGCGGTCTAATTGACGACGGAGCCGACATTCGGCCGACTTCCGCTGGACTTCTGTCGAGACTGCATAGGTTTGCTGCTTGCGCAGCGGCGGCGCTATTACCTCAGGGCGTCCATGAGTACTCGCCCAAACGGACGGTCTTCGACCAGATAGCGGACTGCTTCAGCGGCTTGAGACAGCGGAAAGACCCTGCTGATCGTAGGCTGCAGCTTGCCTTCCTTCAGGAATTCCAAGAGAGCCGCGTTCGCTGCAGCCACCGTTTGTTGGGCAAAGAGTCTGAAAGTGAACCCACGGATTGTTGCAGCTTTCCAAATGATGTCGGTAACGTTGACCTCGGCCTCACGTCCTCCAGCATAGCCGGCAGTGACCACAGTGCCACCAAAGGCGAGCGAGGCGAGCGCCTCACCAGTCAGTTTTCCGCTGACGCCGTCGACGACGATATCAACGCCCTTGCCTTCGGTGATCCGCATAACACCCTCCTTGAGGCTTTCTTTGGAGAGGTCGATCACATGATCATATCCAGCCGCGCGAGCTTGGTTTGCCTTTTTGGTGCTGCTGGCCGTAGAGATCGCTAACGAGGCGCCAAGGCGGCGAGCAACTTGCACCGTTTCCATCCCAACCGCACCGCCAATGCCAGGTGCCAGCACCGTCTGTCCCGGCCTGAACTTCGCTAACTCCGTTAGCGCAAGAAAGCCCGTCAAATATCCCGCACCAGCAAGATAGGCTGCGGCCTGATCGTCATCGACGCCATCAGGAATGAGCGAAAGACTCGCGGCGGGAGCAGCAACGAACTCGCGCCAGGTGCCGTCGGTCATGATGCCGAAGCCAGGCCCTCTGACAAACACGCGATTGCCGACGTTGAAGGCATCATTCTTGCTCGCGACGACTGCGCCTGCCCCCGTCTGACCGCCGATGCGTGGCAGGTTTTCAGGCGTTGCCCCATAGAAGTGGCCCGAGCGAAACGTGTTATCGAGTGGGTTGATGCCAACGGTCCGCATCGCGACGAGAACTTCGCCATCCCTAAGCACAGGCTGGGGAAGATCAACGAGGCGGTTCTCGCTGTAGTCGCCATAGGATCGGTATTGAATCGCTTTCATCGTCTTGCTCCAACCTGATCGCACCGCGTCGCGTGTCCGCAAACGATCTAGACCTCCCAAAACGGCCAAGTAGATGGTAGTTTCGGGAAGCACCCTTTCATTGGCGGAAGGAACGCCATGTCATGAAGGTGCTCGCGAAGCGAGCCGAAGACCGCTATCAGACGGCTGCCGGTCTCGAAAGAACTCGACGAGACCGGCGGCGACGGCGGCGGGATTCCTACCCGGCAAGTCGTGGCTCGCACACGGTATCGACACGGTGTCAATTTCTGGAATCCACTGCTGCAGTAGATCGGCGCCCTCAAAGAACACCGGCAATGTATCGCTGCCGCGCATCGACAGCACCGGGTGTCGAATATCTTTCAGGCCTTCGGTTGTGATATTCCAGCGTTGCATGGCTCCGAGTTCGACTTGAAAGAACGTGTCGATATCGGATACCGCACGGTCGAACGCACCCGCAGGCAGGGCGCCGTCGGTGAATCGCCGGTAGTCTTGTCCGTACACGCCTGCCAGGCTGATGTCCGTGGCCGCAGCTTTGTCTCCCGAGTCGTAGATCTCGCAGACAGATGCCACCCACTCCGTGAACTGCTCGCCGGACGGCACCAACGACCCGAGCGGCGGTTCCAGCAATGCCAGCTTCCGCACTTTGCCGGGGGCATCGGTCGCCATCTGCAATGCGATGCCTGCGCCGAAGGAATGCCCGGCCACGTGCGCCGACGCAATGCCCAGGTGATTCAACAACGCGATGCAGTCACCAGCCCACTCTTGCATCGTCATGCCGGCCGGAGCGCGTGAGCTACCGGCGTAGCCGCGGCGCCGATAATTGACGATCCGAAAATTCTCCGCGATTCCGGTCTGCTCGATCACCGGCACGAACCCATCCGACAGAATCGCTCCGTGGATAAATACCACCGGTTCCCCGGACCCGCGGACATCATACTCGATGTCCGCCCCGTTCAGCTGCACGCGTTCGATTCGTGGCGCTCCGGTCATTTTTTTTCCAGAGCTCGTGCGATGAGAAGAGTGTCAGCGGTCTGCTGCAGGCGCACGACCTTGCCGTCTCGGATTGTCCAGAAATGGGCGAAGCGGGATTGCATCCTTCGCCCCTTCTTCGTAACGCCAACATAGCGTCCGAGAGCGATCACGTGATCGCCCGACTCGAAGTACTCGTCCCCTTCCGCGTAGAACTCGTCGAAGTCGGCCAAGAATGGGAAGAAACCACTGAACGTCGTGTCGAGACCGCGATAGACGCCCCCGTTGGGGAATCCTTCGGCAATATCATACTCGAGGTCGTCCGCCAGGAGCGATTTGAAAACATTCACGTTTCCCCTGGCGCCGTACAATTTCCGGATGAGAGCGATCTGCGATGAATCCGACATGCGAACCTTCCTTAGGTTGATGTTGATGGCCCACTCGAGAGCGACACTGTCGGCAAACGATCTAGACCTCCCCAAAACGGCTAAGTAGATGGTAGCTTCGGGAAGCACCCTTTCATTGGTGGAAGGAACGCCATGGATCGATTGGAGGCGATGACCATCCTGCTGGCTGCGGTCGATACCGGGAGTCTCTCTGCCGCCAGCCGCCACCTCCGGATTCCCTTGGCGACGGGTTGCGGAGCTGGAAGAGCACTTGAATGTCCGGCTGCTCCACCGGGGCCACCGGAAAGTGGTGTTGACCGACGCCGGGCGTAGCTACGTCGACTCATGTCGTCGGATCATGGAAGAGATCGCTGAAGTCGAGCTCACGGCATCAGGTGAATATCGCGCGCCTCAAGGTGAGCTGATCATCACCGCGCCGGCGTTCTTGGGCCGCACTCATGTCTTGGCTGTTGTCGCGGAATTCCAGCGCGCGTTTCCGGATATCCGGGTGCGGCTGCAGCTGATGGATCGATACGTGAACTTGATCGACGTCTATGCCCCGTCAAACCTCTTCAGCTGGGTTGCGGCATTGGCTTTCGCCCACCCCGGACGATGATGCCGGCCGCAATTAGATTGATGCCCGCGAACATGAGCAAGGGAGGTCCATAACTTCCCAGGCTATCGCGTAACAGGCCGCAGATTGCCGGCCCGAAGGCCGTGGCGAAGGCGATTGCGGCCGCTATCAGGCCATAGATCGAGCCGAACGAAACAGCCCCGAACTCGCGCCGTGCGATCAACGGGGACAGCGTCGTAAGATTGCCTATCGTGACGCCATACATGGCGCTCGCAAGGAGCAGTGAGAATGCGCTCGTTGCATTGGACATGTAAGCAAGAGCAACGGTCGCGAGCAACATAACACCGGCGGCTGTCAGGCGAAGATCGATCCTGTCGGCAAACCGAGCCAGCGCGACGCGGCCTCCGAACGCTGCCGCGGCAGCAAGTGTTACAGCCGTCGATGCGCCGGCGTCCCCCAAGATCGGGGCCACCATGGGAACGTGATGACTGATGAATGCGATCTGGACCAGCATGGCGAGAGCGAACGCAAGCAACTGGGACTGAAACTGTCGGGTGCGCATTGCGCCATTGCGCGACCATTTGGCCTGCTGTGAAGCAGCCTTTAAGCCGCCGTCCGGAAGCAGGCCGAGCTCCTGCGGAGACCGTTTCAGGACCAGGACCACGACCGGCAACAGGACGATGGTCGAAGCCAATCCGGCGAGGCCGAAGGCTTGTTTGACGCCGAGCAGGGCTATGCCGCCCAACAGCAAGGGCGTGCCGATCATGCCGCCCACACTGGCGCCGAGCAGTGCCATTGAGACCGCGCGCCCCTGATGCAATTCGAACCACGGAGCCAGCGTCGTGCTGATCGTGGTCGTGGAAAGGCACGAGCGGCCGATCCCCATCACGGCGAACAGGCCGAATAGCTGCCAGCTTTCATGGCAGTAGCCGAGGCCCGCGACAGACAGGGCCAAGGCAACCACGCCGGTGGCGAGAACCGGTTTTGCGCCCAGTTCGGCGGTCGCAGTGCCGACGCTCATCAGGCACGCGGCGTTCACGAGATAGGAGAAGGTTACGGCCGTCGAGACTAGACTGATCGAAAAGCCGCGTGTCTCCGACAGGGCATGGATATAGACGCCCATGCCAAACACGCTGAGCGACCAGCTATGACTGCAACCAGTCCACACGCGAGTACGATCCACCAACCATAAAACAGGTGACTTTTCCGCAGGGAGAGCAGGTCCATTTCATGCTGCCGTCGATGGAGTATTGCAAAACAGTGCCGTCGGTCGAGATGCCGAAGCCAGGCCCTCTGACAAACACGCGATTGCCGGCGTTGAAGGCATCACTCTTGCTCGCGACGACTGTGCCTGCCCCCCTTCTGACCGCCGATGCGTGGCAGGCTTTCAGACTCGCACCGCGGAGCGTGTCGGCAAACGATTTAGACCTCCCAAAACGGCTAAGTAGATGGTAGTTTCGGGAAGCACCCTTTCGTTGGTGGAAGGAACGCCATGGATCGATTGGAGGCGATGACCATCCTGCTGGCTGCGGTCGATACCGGGAGTCTCTCTGCCGCCAGCCGCCACCTCCGGATTCCCTTGGCGACGGTCAGTCGTCGGGTTGCGGAGCTGGAAGAGCACTTGCATGTCCGGCTGCTCCACCGGGGTCACCGCAAAGTGGTCTTGACCGACGCGGGGCGCAGCTACGTCGATTCTTGTCGTCGGATCATGGAAGAGATCGCAGAAATCGAGCGCACGGCATCAGGTGAATATCGCGCGCCTCAGGGTGAGCTGATCATCACCGCGCCGGCGGTCTTGGGCCGCACTCATGTTTTGGCTGTTGTCGCGGAATTCCAGCGCGCGTTTCCGGATATCCGGATACGGCTGCAGCTGATGGATCGATACGTGAACTTGGTGGAAGAGCACGTCGATGTCGCCGTTCGCATCGGCGAGCTCGCGGACAGCAGCATGATTGTAACGCGCCTCGGGTTAATTCGCCGCGTGGTGTGTGCAAGCCCAGCCTATTTGAAGGCCCGCGGCGTGCCGAAAAAACCCGCCGATCTGGCATCGCATGACTGCGTGACCTTCGACCCCGCGACCCCCTGGGAGTTTCGCCGAAACGGAGCGACGCAGACGATCGATGTGCCGTCTCGCCTCGCCGTGAATTTGGGTGAGGTGGCGGCTGCTGCAGCAGTGGCCGGAGCCGGAATTTCCCGGGTGTTGTCGTATCTCATCGAGGACTTGCTGAAGTCGGGTTCGCTAGTGTCTCTGCTGGATGCGTATGAGCTGTCACCGAGGCCGGTCAGCATGATCTACCCCGGCCAGCGCCCGGTGCCGCTCAAGCTGCGCGCCTTCCTTGATTTTGCAGTCCCGCGACTGAGGAAGCGATTTGGCTACCCGAGCACTTAGCAGCTCAGCGTCTTCCTCCCAACGAGCCCCACCAGCCTTCTCCAGGCGATCCTTTCCTCCCAACAATGGGAGGATTGTTCTCAACGTAGCCATCTGGCGTCGAAAACACTTGGAAGCCAAGTAGGAACCATCGCTGGCAGAAAGTCCCCCACGATGCTGATGGTAACGCAAACCGCAGCAGCAACCACGCATCCAGCCGAAAGGAGAATGCCGCAATGACAACGAAGACGCTGACCAAATCCGAGGCAAGCGAAGCGGAGAAGAAGATCGAGAAGCTCCGGGAGCTCTACGCTGATGCACCGGAGATCGGCCGTGTGGCTCTCGAGAACCTCATCAAGGGCATGAAAGCCAAGGCCGCCTCGGGAGAGAAAACCTCGACTGCCGGCCGCATCGGATTGCAGAAGGGCAAGATCTCCGAACTGACGACCCTGCTGCCATTGCTGCCGGGTGGCGCGAAGCGCATCCGGGCAGTGCTGGACGCCGGAGGCAACCTCCAAAACGCCGACAACGTGGGCACCTTGCATGACATGCGCTACGTGTTCCTCGACAACGATACGAAGCTCTTGTTTGTCACGACATACGACGGTGATTGGGACCCGTATATCGACGATTTCGCCACGATCATTCCCGACGACCTCGACGTGGTGTTCGCCAACTGTGAAGGCTGGCCGGGCGTCCGTAACCCCGCCGTGAAGGACTTCATCGTCAAGCACCAGATCCCGGCCCACGCCTGGTATGTCGGCAACCCCAATCTCAGCGTCAAAGACACGCGAAGGCTGGAGAGGATCGGTGCGGCGGTCGACGAATTCCTCGACAAAATCGCTTAGCCGACGCTCACCGTTCGCATGGAGTCCGGTCCGCAAATGGACCGGACCCCTTTGAAAGGATGCTCGCATGTTGTCCCTCAACGAATCCGCTGGTGAAACCCTTTCAACGCGCTCGCCAGCGCTCGAAACGAGCGACATACAGGCAACCGTCCTGCGCCCTCGCCCCAAACCATACTCCGGAGAATACGTCATTCTCCGCATCGGCGATGCCGAACAAGGACGCGAGATGCTGCGGCGGATCCTTCCTCACGTCGCGCCCGCGGACGAATGGTGGGTGCCATCTTTGCCCGGCTGGCTCGGCATTGCGTTTACGTTCGAAGGTATCAAGGCGCTGGGCGTGCCGCAGGCGTCGCTCGACAGCTTTCCGATCGAATTCCGACAGGGTATGGCGGCGCGCGCCGCGATCCTGAATGATGTCGGCGCCAATGCGCCGGCCAATTGGGAGTATCCGTTCGGTACACCGGACGCGCACATCGCCCTGGCGATCTACGCCAACAGCGATGATGACCTGCAGAAGGTCCTGGATCTCGCACGCAAGAGCCATCACGACCTCGATCGCATTTCCGTCGTGTACCGTATGCAGTTCGGCGAATTGCCCGAGGGACGCAACCCGTTCGGCTTCAAGGACGGCCTGCACAATCCCCACGTTGAAGGAAGCGGTCCCGCCGGAGCCGGCACTGAAGCATCGGTGAAGGCCGGCGAGTTCGTCATGGGCTATCCCGACGAGCGCGGGGAAATCGCCAACGTCCCGATTCCCCTTGAACTGCGTCGCAACGGCACGTTCGTCGCGATCCGCAAATTCCACATGGATGTGGCCGCGTTTCGTAGCTACCTGCGAGCCCAGGCCTCCTCGCCAGAGGACGAAGAACTGATCGCTGCAAAAATGGTGGGCCGATGGCGCAGCGGCGCCCCCTTGGTGCTGGCGCCGGACCACGACGATCCCGCCCTGGGCGCCGATGGAAATCGGAACAATGATTTCAGCTACGCCGATGACATGAAGGGATTGAAATGTCCCTTCAGCGCGCACATTCGCCGCGTGAATCCTCGCGATGCGCTGAAAGACGACGTTGTCGCCGTCAATCTTCATCACTTCCTGCGCCGCGGCACGAATTACGGACCACCCCTGCCGGAAGGCGTACTCGAGGACGACGGCGCGGAGCGAGGTGGCGTCTTCCTGCTGATCGGCGCGAATCTACATCGGCAGTTCGAATTCCTGCAGTCGCAGTGGATAACCGATGGCAATTTTATCGGCCAAGGAACCGAGCAGGATCCGATCATCGGCAACAACGATGGCGAGGGCATCTTCACCATTCCAAGAGCTCCGGTTCGACGGCGCTTGCACGGCTTGCCGCGATTCGTGTCCGTTCGAGGCGGCGAATATTGCTTCATGCCCGGACTGCGCGCGCTGCGGTGGATCGCAAACCTGGGCCAGAAGGAAGGCTAACGATGTCCGATCACGTCGACGGCCCGCGGCAGATAGGCGACCCTGCAGCCGATCTCACCGACTTTTTTGCGTTCACGAGTCCGGAAAACCCGGAGCGCACGGTTCTTGCCATGTGCGTGTTTCCATACGCTGGCGAAAATGCGATCTTCTCGAACGTCATCGATTACTCAACCTCCGTTCGCCGGGTCACCGTAGCGGGCGTGGGCAACGCCGCAAAGTTTCAGCCTGCGGACAACGATATCCGCTTCAGCTTTCGCTTCGATACACTCAAGCGCGATGCTGTGGGGAACGCGATCCAGCACGGTATTTGCAAACTGCCGGACGGCCGGGAATTGCCGCTCACGGTAAACGACGAGATAGGAACGTCGACACCGGAGGGCGATGCCCGAGCATTCGCGGGACTTCGTTGCGACCCTTTCTACATCGGCTTGGACACCGATACGCTCAAAAAGGTTCCAAATCAGCTGCCGCACAACAACGTGCTCTGCATGGTCGTCGAGTTCGATACGCGCCGTATGCTCGACCCTACCAAGGACTCGTTGTTCGGCGCTATTGCTGAAACCATTCCGCCGCAGCAACGCACGCGGATCGCGCCTCCCATCGCGCGCGTCGACTGGGTCGGTCGTCCCGAGCAGACCAACGTGAGACTCAACAATCCAGCGCTGTCGGGGATCGACGATATCCGCGACCTCTGGAATCAGCAGACGCCGTTCGCGATTCCAGAGGAGCTGCAGCCCATGTTCCTGAAGCGTCTGAAAGACAGCTTCGCCAACTGGGACATGAAGGACGGCAAGACCGATTGGACGCCAGACGCGCTCGCCGCCAACGCAAACGTCTTCCTCGATGATTATCTGCTGTTCGATGTTGCCAAGCCGATCACCGACCAGAGCCATCTCGAGATCGAGAAGAGCACGATCGAGGGGCGCCCCTATCACACGGGAGGCGGCCGCACGGTCGACGCGAACGTCTTCGACATCCTGCTCACCTGGCTTGTCAACCGCGACCGGGAGTTCCTCCAGGGCGGTGCGACCGGGGCGACAAAGCCGGGCATGAAGACGTTTCCGTATTTTGCGGCCCCGAACACGGAGCTGCAAACCGTGAGCGAATCCATCGAGCTTGCGGCTGACCCCGATACGGTATGGTCGCTGGTCGGAAAATTCGGGGGCGAATGGCATCCGACGGTCGCGAGAGTGAGCTTGACCGGCACGGGAACAGGGCAGCTCCGCAAGATTGATACGCTTGACGGCAAGGAGTTCATCGATCGGCTCGACGCGATCGACACCGCGAAGCGGTCCTTTAGCTACACAAATATCGCCGGGATCGCGGCTTCCCGTTGCACCGGCACGCTCGAAGTGACGGCCAAGGACAGCGGCTCCGTCGTGGACTGGCGCATGCAATTTGTGGGAGCCGCCGGCGTAAGGGGGAGATTGTCGCCGTTGCTCAAGACGGGTCTCGAGAGTTTGAAGTCGCGGTTCGGAGCAGCCAAATGAAGGCAATCTTCGAACCTGACCTGCCTTATCCACCCGCCACCGACGGGGAGATCGCCGCGATCAACCTTGAGAGCGCGCGTGACAGCGCATGGGCGCGTTTTGCCCAGCACAGGCATCTCCACGACGCAGCAGAAACGGTTGTGGATAAGGAGCGTCTGGCATCACAATTTCTTGGCGATCTGGACGCGCTCGACCGTTTGGAAGCGCTCGCCTCGGAATTTGCGAGCGTGAACGGTTCGTTCCGCGCAGCGCTGATTGCAGCTGAGGTCGCTTCGACGTTACATCGATTCGGCGATGCACGAGGACACCTCGCGCGTGCGGCGCTGATGGGCGGATCGGGCGACGAAATCGAGCGCCACGCGCTGTCGATCGATCAGGCCTGTGGCGTGAAGCTCGACGCTGTGCTCGAGGCGCGGCGCCGAAGCGCTGCCGCCAGCGGCCGGCTTGAAGATATGGTCCCTCTCGGCGCCCTGCTCGCCGATCTCGAGTGTTTTGCCGAAGCGGACGCCGTCTATCGGCAGGCGATTTCCTCGTACGATGACGTTTCGCCGTTTCCGCTGGCTTGGACCTGCTTTCAGCTCGGCATGCTGTGGGGCGAACTCGTGCCCTCACCAGACCCGACTCTCGCCGCACTCTGGTATCGACGCGCGATTGCTTACCTTCCGGACTATGTGAAGGCGCGCGTGCACCTTGCCGAGATCCATGCGAGTCAAGACCGCAGCGAGGACGCTGAAGCATTGCTTTTGCCGGCGCTTTCGAGCAGCGACCCGGAGGTCAGCTGGCGTCTTGCCGATGTGCTGACTGCGCAAGGCAGGCTCAAAGAAGCCGAGAAACAGCTAGCTACGGCCCGGCTTGGCTTCGATCGGCTTCTTGGAAAGCATCTGCTCGCTTTCGCCGATCATGGCGCGGAGTTCTACGCCGGCAGCGGCGATGATTCCCGGCGCGCGCTCGAGCTGGCGCGCATCAATGTCGCCAACCGTCCGACCCGTCGTGCCCTGAACCAGGCGCATGCAATCGCGAGGATTGCCAATCCGGCCCCGGCGGCAAGTCATTCACACGAACACGAACCGCGCAGCGCGGGAGCTGTCGCATGACAATCTCCAGGAGGACAAGATGATCAAAGTCAGCGTCATCTACCCGAACAAGCCGGGCGTGCGGTTTGATCACGATTACTACCGCACGAAGCACCTGCCGCTCATCAAGAGCAGGATGGGCGCAGCCTTGAAGTACTACACCATCGACAGGGCGCTCACGGATGGAGAGGGAAAGCCTCTCGGCGCCTATGTCGCCATGTGCCATCTGCTGTGCGACTCGCTCGATGCGTACCAGGCATCGTTTGGGCCGCATGCCCAGGAAATCGGGGCGGACGTATCCAACTTCACCGACGTGACGTCGATCCACCAGATCAGCGAGGTGGTGGTCGAGAACTCTGCAATAGAGGCCACCGCGGTGCAGCACTGGATTCCGCCCATCGCCTCATCTCCACAGACGTCCGATCAGGTGTCCCGATGAAGAAAATCACCGCTTTGCTGTCCGCATTCATTACTTCGGCGCAGGCGCATGAATCACTTGTGCCACATGCGCATCCGCATGGATTGAGCCTGTTGCCGGGGACTGATGCCGTCATCTGCGCGCTGCTCGCGCTCGTCTTTGGATTGATTGCCTATTGGCGATTCCGACGCGTTCCCTGAACGGAAACAGGACTTTAGGAGGCCGTCGTGTTCAAAAGGCTGCTCATCGCGATCGTTGCAGTCGGATGTCTCGGGCTTGCGGGTTTTGCCGCGTTGGCGCGGCGGCCGGCTATCGCTCCGGTGGCGGCCCCGGCTGCGGGCAGCTTTCCGCCGGAACTGGTTGCAAGAGGAGAAGCGCTTGCTGGCGGCGGCTACTGCGCGGCGTGTCACACCGCGAAAGGCGGCGAGAGGTTCGCCGGCGGTTATGCGATGGCAACTCCGTTTGGCGTGATCTACTCGACCAATATCACGCCCGATCCGGAAACCGGAATCGGCACCTGGTCCGAGGCTGCCTTCAGACGCGCCGTGCATGAAGGCGTCTCGCGCGACGGCTCGCACCTCCTCCCGGTGTTCTCCTACGACCATTTCACCAAGCTCTCCGACGATGACGTGCGTGCGCTCTACGCTTATTTCATGACGCGAACTCCGGTTCACGCCCCGCGGCGGCCGAACGGCATCCCGTTTCCGTTCAACATCCGCTACCTGCAGGCGGGATGGAAACTGCTGTTCTTCAAGCCGGGCCGTTTTGAGCCGGATCCTCAGAGGAGCGCGGAGTGGAATCGGGGCGCCTATCTCGCGCTTGGCTTGAGCCACTGCGGCGCCTGTCATACTCCGCGCAACCTGCTGGGAGCGGAGAAGTCCGGCAACGCTTACGGTGGCGCAGTGATTGACAACTGGGTTGCGCCGCCGTTGACGGCCGCAAATCCGGCGCCCGCGCCCTGGGCTCACGAAGAGCTCTACGACTACCTGCGCACGGGCACGAGCAAACTGCACGGCACTGCTGCCGGACCGATGGCTCCCGTTGTGCAGGGCCTCGCTGCGCTGCCGGACTCCGACATCCGCGCGCTCGCGACCTATTTTGCCGATCTCGACAAGTCGGCGGACCGGTTGCCGTACGTCTCCGGCGCGGTGAGTCTTGCGATGTCCAGCGCGTCGGCCAAGCAGGGTACGCCATTCGATCCCGACGCGCGGCTCTATACCGCCGCTTGTGCGTCCTGCCACTACAACGCGACCAACGCGCCGCGCGCCGCACGGCCCGATCTTGCCCTTAACAGCGCGGTGCATCTTCCTGACCCGAGCAACCTGATCCAGGTCATTCTGCGGGGCATCGGCTCCGAGCAGGGTATGCCGGGAGTGGTCATGCCTGCTTTCGGCAATGCACTCAGCGATGCCGATATTGCTCGCATCGCCGCTTACCTGCGGCGAACGCGCACCAGCCTTCCGGCCTGGCCGGAACTCGCTGCCAAGGTTGCAGAGGTCCGCCGGCAGAACAGCGCAGCCAATTGATCGATTGGAGAACGAACATGACCTCATTTCACATTAATGGCCGCCCGGTGACGGTCGACGCCGAGGAGGACACGCCGCTGTTGTGGGTGATCCGCGACGAGATCGGTCTCACCGGGACGAAGTTCGGCTGCGGCATCGGCATGTGCGGCGCCTGCACGGTCCACGTCGGTGGCCGCCCCACACGCTCCTGCATAACAGCGCTTGCCAGTGTGGCTGGCGCCAACGTCACCACTATCGAAGGCCTCGATCCCGAGAGCCAGCATCCAGTGCAAAAGGCCTGGGCCGACCTTCAAGTCCCACAATGCGGCTACTGCCAGTCCGGCCAGATCATGCAGGCCGCGTCGCTCATCAAGGACTTTCCCTCCCCGACCGATCTGGACATCGATGCCGCCATGGCCGGGAACCTGTGCCGCTGCATGACTTACGTCCGCATCCGCAACGCGGTCAAACAGGCCGCTGTCCAATCACGGAAGGTTGCCAGCGATGACTGAGCTCAGGAATCAAACTGCACTGTCGCGCCGCGTCTTCTTGATCGGCTTGGCCGGCACGGCCGCCACCTTCGGTTTCGCGCCGGAAAAAGCCATCGCCCAGCAGCCGGCACTATTCGAGCCCACCATCTGGTACAGCGTCGACCGCGATGGAATCGTGACCGTGAACATCATCCGTGCGGAAATGGGCCAGCATGTCGGCACCGCCATCGCGCGCATCCTCGCTGACGAGCTCGAGGTCAAATGGAGCAACGTGCGCATCTCTGCGGTCGACACCGATCCGAAGTGGGGCAGCATGCACACGGGCGGTAGCACGTCGGTGTGGGTCGATTACCCGATCTACAGCCGCGCGGGAGCGGCGGGCCGCATCGCCCTTATCGATGCCGGCGCCAAACTGCTCGGGGCGAGCCCGGCGCAATGCGTCGCGCGCGATGGGGCCGTTCTCACGGCAAATCAATCCATCTCCTACGGCGAGATCGTGAGGCGCGGGGAGTTGATGCGCAAATTCACGTCTGACGAGCTTGCGCAGCTGCCGATCAAGCCGGCGTCGGAGCGGCGGCTCATCGGAAAAAAAGCCGATGCGCTCGACATCCCGACGAAGATCAATGGCACGGCGCGTTACAGCATTGATGCTGTGGTCCCGGGAATGGTCTATGCCCGACCCAAACTTCCCCCGACACGATATGGTTCAGTGGTCCGCAGCGTGGACGACTCGGCCGCGAAGCGGGTCAAGGGATATCTCACGAACCTGGTGCTGGAGGATCCCTCCGAGACGGTGCCTGGTTGGGTGGTCGTGTGTGCGACGTCCTATCCGGCAGCGATCCGTGCCGCCGACCTTGTCAAGGTCGATTGGTCTGCGGGAGAGGCTGAGCGGGTTTCGGAGCAGGACATCTTCGATTACGGCACGACGCAGATCGCCACACCACGCGGAGGGGCGCTTGTCGTCGACGACCCCGAGGTTGACACCGCGTTTCGCGCAGCCGCGTCCATGCTCGAACGAACGTACACGACCAGCAGTGTACTTCATGCCCAGCTTGAGCCAGTGAACGCGCTCGCCCTCGAGAAGGACGGTCGCTTCGAGATCCATACCGGCAGCCAAAATCAGAGCGCTATCCTGCCCGTGCTCGCCCGGGCGCTTCGCCTGCCGCAGGATCGCATTGTCCTGCGCACCTACCTGCTCGGCGGAGCATTCGGGCGCAGGCTCAACACCGACTATGCCGTCCCCGCCGCGCTGGCTGCCCAGACTCTTGGCAAGCCCGTGAAACTGGTGCTCACCCGCCACGACGACATACTGTTCGACTCGTTTCGCTCGCCGTCGATCCAGACACTGCGGCTGGCTTTCGATGGGCGTGGGAAGATCATGGCCATGGAACATCACGCGTCCGCCGGCTGGCCGACCTCAGTCTACGTGCCCCGAGCGGCCATGCCGAAGGCGCCCGATGGAAACCCAATCGATCCATTTGCTATCGACGGCGCAGACCACTGGTACAGTGTGGGCGCGCAGCGCGTGCGTGCTCTCGAGAACGACCTTGCCAACCGTGCATTTCGTCCTGGATATCTGCGTGCGGTGGCGCCCGGCTGGACCAATTGGGCCGTCGAGAGTTTTATGGATGAGGCGGCGCGAACGGCTGGCGCCGACCCCGTCGCGTTCCGCATTGGGCTGTTGGACGGCGCCGGCCGCAACTCCGGATCATCGCCCAACGCAGTAGGCGGGGCGAAGCGCCAGGCAGCAGTCCTCCAGCGAGCTGCGGAAAAGGCTGGCTGGGGCGCTCCCATGCCGATCGGCACAGGGCTTGGCGTCGCCACCACATTCGGTCAGTCCCGTTCTATGCCGACATGGGTGGCTTGCGTCGCGCGGGTTCGTGTCGATCGCGGCAGCGGCGAGGTTTCAGTCGAAAAGCTGACGATTGTCGTCGATGCGGGCACGCTCGTTCATCCAGACGGTGCCCTCGCGCAAGTCGAAGGCAGTGCCCTGTGGGGCCTCAGCATGGCGCTCTATGAGGGAACCGAATTCCAGAAAGGCCGGGTAAAGGACACGAACTTCGACAGCTACACGCCGCTACGCATCGGAGACGTGCCGGAGCTCGACATCGAGTTCATCGAGAGCACCGACACTCCGGTCGGCCTCGGCGAGCCCGGCACGACGGTTGTCGCGCCCGCCATCGGCAATGCCATTTTTGCCGCGACCGGGATACGCTTGCGCCACTTGCCCATCCGGCCGAGCGCCGTACTCGCGGCGCTCGCGTCGCAAAAGTGAGCAATAACAGAGCAGCAAATGACCACCCAAGCCAAGCCCTGCTCCGGCTACTGGGCCGCGTACTACATCAACCGCGATGGTGGCTGGAGCGTCGCATGTGACGCGCTCGGCCGCGTCATCCGGTGCGAGACCCAGAAACTGGCGCTCTCGGTCGCGGGTTATCGCCGTCGTCGCCTCCAGCCGTTGCGAGGGGGAAACCCACGTGCATCCGTCCGAACCCTTGGCGGTTCGGTTAACGCGGCCGGGGCGATTCTGACGCTAGGCCCGGTTTGGGTCCAGACGAGACCTCAGCCGCTTCCTCGGCCAAGTCTGGGCGGAAGATCTGGCTTCAATCCCCCTTACCTGCATTGGCAAGCCTTGCGCCGAGCCGCCGATGGCCTGTTAAGGCCGCCAGCTGCGAAGCGGGGGCACGGCAGGCGCTCGCCTTGACCGGGCGGCGGCGGTCCAGCCCAACTAAAGGGAGCAGGCGCGCCTTCGCCGTGGCTGCATCACAAGCTGAGCCCCCTGGTCCTGCCCAGCGTCCACTCGATGCCACCGTCGTCGCGCATAAGGCCGCCGATATGCTGGCCGATGCGCTTCTCGAGAAGGGGAAGCCAAGGCACGAGTTGAAAGCCGAGCCCGTTGTCGATCATGGCGAAGCGTCCGCTGACGAGGCTGGCGACGCCAGCGAGGCGACCACTGACATACTCGCCAGCGTTTGCTTGCATGTAGGTTAGCCCGCGCTCTCTCGCCATCTGATGGCCAACGCGCTCAACCTCCCGTCGCTCAAGAGCCGCCACCGTGTCTACGGGGACGCGAACGTGGCCATCCTTGGCGGTCGCAAGGCCCATCTCGACAAGTCGCCGAGCCCGACTGCTGATAGCTTTGTTGACCTCTCTGCCAAAACCGCTGTGCCTGATTTCCGAGCGGTCCTCGGCGATAATCTGTCGGTCGAGCCAAGTCGCACCATCGCTGGCAATCTGCCGGTCGAGGCCGATGGCCGAGAGCGTCCGTATTCTCAGCCCGTCGCCGCCCTGGCTGAGGTCGTAAGCCTGCCCACGCTCGACGATGTCCTTCGGGACCTTCCAATTATCGGCATCAATCCGCTCGACAACGCCTGCCCGCCGCAGTGCTTCCAGGCGGCGGACATGGGAACGCACGAATGCCTCGGGGTCCTTACCCTGTCGCTCAAAGCTGTCGCGGACGCGCTCCAGGTGCCGGCTCGGCCGGTAGGTGCCGTTGTGCTCTTCGACATTGCTGGCGATATTGCGGTCGGCAGGTCTTGGACCGGAGACGACTGGGGCCGCTTCGACGATCATGTCCCGCCCTACGTCCTGAATCCGGCTCGGGTCCTTGAACTCCAGGTGATGGACCCGGCCATCGATGCTGTCGACGATCAGGTAGACGCGCTCGCCCATCTCGTCCCCGGCAAGGCCCTTGGCCAACACCCGACCGACGATCTTCTCGCCTGAAGTTTCGCTGTGAACGGCGAATTGGCCAACCCCGCGCTCCTCGGCGCGGCCATTCCTGGTGAGCGCCCGGTGGATCGACTTGATGACCTCATTGCGGTGGTCCAGATCCTTCAGGACTTGCTCCGCGCGGTCTGAGACAACCCACCGTCCTGGCTCAGCCTGAGTGGCAAGACCGTATCGCTCCAGGTGCCTTACCCGGCCGATCATGAGGTTACGGTTCTCGCGGACGAGAAAGGTCGCGCCCTCGCCGGGCCGCAGGTCGATCACGCCCTGCTCCTGCTGCTCGCTCAAGAGCATCTTGTCGAGCCGCGTCACCCGCTCGGCCTCGACCTCGTTCTGTAGCTTCGTCTGAAGCTCGATCTCGCTCTGGTGACCCAATTCCCGGGTCACCAGTTCGCCCGCCCGGTGGCGGACGCCATGGGCGATATAGTCGCCGGCGATATTTAAGATGCGACCGTCATCGAGCACGCCGCGGACGATGATGTGAGTGTGGGGATGGCCGGTGTTGTGATGGTCGACCGCGATCCAGTCGAGGCGAGTGGCCAGATCTAATTCCACCTGCCGCATGAGGTCACGGGTGAAGCCGCGAAGGTCAGCCATTTCGGTTGCATCCTCGGGCGCGACAATGAACCGAAACTGGTGGCGATCTTTCCGGCCGCGCTCCACAAAGGCCATGCCGTCGGCCTCGTTCTCAAACGCGGAATAGGCCTTACCTCGTTCGCCGTCACGCGTGACCCCGTCCCGTTCGAGATAGCGGAGATGGGCGTCCACGGCCCTGCTCATCGTCCCGCGCATCTTCGGAGCTCGCGCACTCGGCCGCTGCGGATTTAGCCGGACCACCCTCGCTTTCACCACCACGCGCCGGGCCCGGAAGCGACCTGCGGAATCTCTCTGCCACCCGCCGTCCGCGCCCTGCCGAGCGAATGAGGCAACGACCTTCGCGCCCCGGCCGCGCGCGTTGAACCGGCCCGACCTTCCTCCTTCCCGGCCGCCGCCCGTTCGCGCTCCCGAGCCTATCCGCCGAGGATCGCCGCCTGCCTTGCGGACCGCGATCTGGACCTGCTTGAGGAACGGCTGCGTCCGAGGATTGATACGTGCTCCACCGTTACTAGGCCGGCCAGGTCTGATCCGGAAATTCTCACTGTCATCGCGTGCCATGACGCGACGATTGACATCGGAAACAGCCGACACAAGAGCTGCCGAACGTCGATCGCATTACATCGCATCAACGCGCACGATAGCAAACGGACAGCGGGACTCCTCTTACGCGCACATTGCGAGCGCCATCGCTTAGAAGATTGAAGTTCATCGAAAAAGTTCGGAGGGCGGCAGCTGCACACGTTGCCGAGCGCCATTTTCGCACCAGGACAACTTCCAAAAACCAATGTGCAGACAAGCCTTTGCGACCGAAGGGAGCCAGCGAACGCCGGTTCGCTTTATCTCGCCGTCAATCCCAGTCCCCGTAACCGTCCGAGTCCTGCCCATCTTTTCGGATATTTCGTTGTCGAGTTCTCTGGTTCTCCCGTTGGACTGGAGAATCTCCGATGGCATCGCATCATTCCTGGGCAAAGCCCAACAACTCGTTCCTGTCGGCGCATGTGGCCTGCTATCGAAGACCATTGGAAGCGGAGCACTACTGCAGGAAATATGATCTCTCGACGACAGGTTTGATGCGGTGTGCGCGCCATTTGCCATCTGCTCAAACGTGCAGAATATCAACGGAATTTGCCCCCGAAAAACGTCGAAGCGGCAGCACTAGAAGCAAACGAAGCGCCAAAGGAGGCCTCGTCTATCGTTACAGCGTGCGCACCGATAACGCTCCGAGTGATCTTCAGGCGTTCTGGGGCACGCATGTGGAGGTGATGAACTTCAGCGGCATGACGCGTGCGGTTCACCGACCGGCAACAGAACGCGTTGGTACAGAAGAGCGAAAGGCTGGGCGATGCCCAGTGACAGTCTGCCAACCCAGGCATTGCTACGAGCCTGCTCTTCCGTTGCAGGCGGGTAACAACCTTGCTTCGAAATTCGGATTCCGACAATGGTTAGCGTGGCCCCACACGCGCTGTGTGTGCGCCGGCTGCAAGCAGGAGCGCCACCGCCATCGGATCGAGCACGGCAACGAGCGCCAAGGTCAGCAACCGGACAGATCGCTCGAGGTCGGTGGCTGGCATGCCAATCAATTCGGCGAGATACCGCACGGGGCCAACGTCGGCTTCTGCACGGCGACGTTCGGCATCGGTCTTGGCTTTCTCGACCCGGAGGTTTGCAAGGGCCTGTGCCTCACGTTGACGAGCGGCGACGATGTCGGCCCGATCGCGGCGCTTCTGGTCGGCAATCGTCATCGCTCCAATGGGACGACCGAGCCGCGTCGATTCCTCGATTGCTGCATCGATCTGGGCAATGCGTCGATCGAGGTCGGCGACGCTCTGAACCTGGATCGCAAAGCGCGCCTCGGTGTCGGCGGTCCTATCCGCAAGCGCCAGATCGATGGTCACCATATGGTCGAGGTGAGCACGCGTGAGGAAGCCGAACACACCGATCGCGTTGAGGCTCATCAAGACACCGATCATGGTGACGAGAATCAGACACAGAAGAGGCGGTGCCGAGCGCCAGTTCTCTGTCAGCCATGCCGCCGCGACCAGCTTTCCAGCCTCCAACGCGGCACCCATGATAATCACGGGCCAGAACGCGCCGGCAAAGATGGCGGTAAGACCATCAATAGAGAAGGCCGCCGATACGCACGCGAGCACCAGCGCAACGATGAACGCGGCGCGCTTGACAGGTGTCATTGAACGTCGCGTGACGGTTGCTTCGGGCACGACGCCTGCAGCTTCTGTAGCAGCCGGTGTGACAGACGCTGTTACGACGATCTCTTCAGCGTTACGCAGGATATGACCAGCTTTCTGCCACGCCCGCAGCCGCCGACCGGCTCGCATTCGGTTCCAGCCCCATTGGCGCCCGAGCTCCGCTGCGCTGGCCGTGACCCGCCCAGCCGGCTGGGAGCGCAGCCAAGTCAGCGCCTCGGTTTCGTCGAACGGGCGGCTTGGGTGGGTTTCAGTCATTAACGAGACGCCGCTCCTCGGAGTATCGGCCGACGCCAGATCTGGGTTTACGATTGGCGGCACTATTGCGATCCCGAGCAGCCAGAAAGCTTACCCTCGGCGCGTTCTGGACTGCAGCAACTAATCCCGTGCCGAACAAAGTTCGCTAGGCTGGTCTCTTTTTTGGACGACTGGCGATCGTGCTCAGGCACGGTGTCACTCGATCGCGAACCTTCTAATCGATGCTGGCAAAGCTAGACTGGTTCCACAGACGCGAGCCATCGTCATCGTGGCCAAGGGTGGCATATGCTAAGCGGCAGCAGAACCGCCGAATTGCACGCCACAGCGCGCTCCCTTCGCGTGGCTGTGCCGATACGGCCATTCTGTAGTCTTGATTGACGCGGCGCGACCACAGCCGTCCAAGTTCGCAACCGCGGCGGCTCGCGCAAGGCGAGCCGCCGCAAGCCGAGGGTCAGCGCGACCAGACCAGCGCGTAGCCGTCATCGATAGCGACGAGGTTGGCATAGATCGGCGCCGGGAAAGAGGGGTCGTCGAGCTTCACTGAGTGATACACGGTGTTGTCCTTCGAAGTCCGCTGCCATGCGGCACCAATTTCGACGTTGCCGGCCATGATGCGCAGGTTCGGAGCTTTGTCGTTGCCCGAAGGGTCGGCCGGAAGGAAGCGCGCCTTGATATTGAGCGAGAGCGTCTTGATGGTGCCGGTGTACGAGCCATCTTCGGCGCGGGTGAAGGTGCCAATTTGAGCCATAGTGATCTCCTGCTGCTATTCTCCAAGTCCGCGACTACCGCGGCCTTGATGGCGATCTTAGAGCACCACAACGACCGGCCCGCAGCCTTGGCCCGCAGCGTTAGCGGAGGATGGCGAGTTGAGCGATCTTGTTGACTCGCGAGGAATGCCGCCGTTTGGCGGCAGGGGAAGAAGATCGAGAACGAGCCATTGCGGGTAAAGGTCGGCGGGCGTAGCGAGCGCATTGTGGCGCGTGATCCGCCAGCAAATAGGGCCGCTGCAGCGCCGACAGAAGCAGCCTCACGGAGGGAATGGACTCCAAGGCACCCGCCACAGCAGCGACCGCTGCACAAATCATCGGCAGTGCGGCCGAGCCACAACGCGATATCGACCTGCAGACCAAATCTGCAGCATCGTTCATTGCGAGCGAGTAAGCAAAAGACGGAACGTTTGTTGCCTGAGGCGCGTACGGCTTACTCAAGCGTACTTTGACGTCTGCTGTGCTCCCGCGAGAGCGGGGAAGCGGACATCGCCTGACTTCGCTTGTGGGCTATTAGCGGTCATTCCAGCTTAGCCAACGGCCGTGCGATCGCGATCGCTCCTCATGCCCTGTGTGACCGAGGTGAAGTGTGCCTCAGATCCGACCAAAGCGCGCGATAGCTTTCGATGGCATGTGCAAGGAAAATGCCAGCGCTCGCTAAACCCAAAACTGCTGCAACCGAATCGATCATCACAAACGTTCCATTGTGCTCACGTGGGTCAACCTCTTTTGCCTCGCTAATAGTAGTCGACGCTCGGCCACAGGCCAATTGCACGTGCGGGTCGTCGCCTTAGACGTTGGTGCGATTGGCGACAACCAAAGTCCAGGGATCACGGTGGCCGATGCGTCTGCGCTGGACGCTGGCGAAACTGCGCAACCCCGGTGACCCGTTTTCGTGCGACGAGCCACGCCACCAGATTTGCGAGAGCGCGTTTCTTCCCGTCACGCGTGGGGAGGCAAGCGATGAATCAGCCCAGACTATCCGCGGCCTTTGGCGGCGTTCCTGCGGACTCTGAGGGGCGCGCTGGGAGCGAAACTTGACCTTGGCTTCAGTTGGCGGTCTCGCCCACGACAACACCGTGCCAGCGTCGTCAGGCGTCAAGGATATAGTGCACCTCAAGCGGCTTGTCGATCTGGCTGAACCAATGGGACCGGTTCGCCGCGCGACGCCGGCCGCGTTCGTCGAGCGGCAGCTTGAGCTGACGCAACAGATTCGTCACCTCCATCCGCGCCGCGGCAATGCCGGGATTCAGGCGATCGCCGAACGTTGCGTCATCGAGATCATCAAGCGCGGTCAATCCCTGCGAAAAACGCTCGCGATACGCCGCGCGCTCTACGAAGCCGTCGATTGTGCGAAAACCTAGCTGGGACGACAATTCGCTCAAGCCCTCAGCGACGAGATGCTTGTTGCGTGATCCCAACATCGAGAGACGGTTGCGTACCACGATCCAGTCGGTTGTGGCACCGTCAAGCTTGCGGCGGTTGCGTCTTGCATCCCGCACCAGCTCTGCATAATGGCTCATGGCGGTCACGGCGAAGGTTGCGGGATCCACCGTGCCAAGCACGTCAAGGTCGAGGAAACTGTCGTTGATGGGCGTGACCAGCGTGTCGGCCATCGAATGAGCGAGCCGCATCAGATAGCTGTCGGTCCCCGGGGTGTCGATCACGATGAAATCGAAGATCCGCTCAACCCCGTGGGTCGCATCCGCGAACCGCTGGAACTCGGCATTTTCATTATCACCGATCTGCATAGTTTCGCCGAGCTTGATGCAACAATGTACCGGCAACTCCAGATCGATGCCCGTCCGCCGCGACCACGCGCTGCGGTTATTGACGTAGCGGGTAAAGCTCTGCTGCCGGCAATCGAGGTCAATGGTGGAGACGCGCTGGCCTGCCTTCAGCAGGGCGATTGCAATATGCAACGCCGCGGTGGATTTACCAGAACCGCCCTTCTCGTTGCCCAGCACCACCACATGAGGCGATTACCCTTGACTAGCCGGCACTAGCATGCGTTCCGTTTCCCGAGTCTATCCTTTGGACACGTCCTGTATCTTGATGCAGTTTGAGCGCATCGTTCTATTGCACAGGCGTATTGGCAAATAAGCTTTAGTAGCGCTGCGCTAAGCCATCCCCATCGCGCGCACCAAAAGGGAAGCCAATGCCAAGTTTCGTTCCGATAAACAGAAAGACCGGCGGGCGCTACGCCGCCGACCTTGTCCTGCAACTGCCGGCTCGCGGGCCGGTTCCGTTGCTTTCCGCTCTGCATCCATAGGTACGGTCAGGCGTTTGCACTTTTTTATTTGAGGCTAGAGGTTTTGGCCTAACAGTTGGCGGTCCCTAAATCACCGACTCGCTGCGGCTCGACGCAGCAGTGCACGACCACCCATCTGACCTTGCGTCTAATCTGCAATCGCGTGGCCACCAGCCACGACGACCGGCGCGACCACCAGCGTCTCGCCGGGCTTGTCAAACATGCCGTGCGGCAACTGGGCAATCGTCGTTTCGTCAGCCGTAACTGGCTCGGCCGAGCGCGGTCGCAGCGGAAGTCGTCAATGCCAAGCCAACCATTGCGGTCATCCTCAGCATTCGTCCGCATCCTTCCATCATTTGATCAGGATGGGCGATTCCACCCTCACCTCGTCGGCATCCGAAATCGAAATATCCAGCCAAAGCATCCATTTCCCCGCCGACAGCGAGGCAACCTTTACTTGCCAGCCATCCTCGCCGCCGCGAGATGCCACTATCGTCGGTAGTTTTCGTCCGGTCTCGGTATGCGACAGCGTGACAGAGACGCCTTTAGCCCTGAGTGGTGCTTCGTCCACGGTCTCAAGTTGGATCACGATGTCGACCGGGCCCGAGCGGCCCGGCGACACAGTGACGTTGGCCATCACCTTTTCGGTGTGAAGGTGAGTGAAGAAGCTGTCATCATCCGGCGCAGCCGCCGTTGCGTCTGACAGAAGACAGATCGCAGCCGCCACCCACAATGCAAGGACGAACTTCTCGAGCCCTAATCGTCCAAGCGACGCAAGAAATGGACTTTTCATGACCTCACATTTTCATCTTGGAATGGTCCATCTTCTGCATCTTCATGCCGTCGCTCCCTTGGACACGTCCTATATCTTGATGCAGTTTGAGCGCACGTTCTATTGCACGGGCGTATTGGCGGATCAGCTTTAGTAGCGCTGCGCTAAGCCATTCCCATCGCGCGCACCAAAAGGGAAGCCAACGCCAAGTTTCGTTCCCATCAGGAGAAAGGCCGGCGGGCGCTACGCCGCCGACCTTGTCCTGCAACTGCCGGCTCGCGGGCCAGTTCCGTTGCTTTTCGTTCGACATCCATAGGTACAGTCAGGCGTTTGAACTTTTTATCTGGGGACAGAGGTTTGGCCTAACAGTTGGCAGTCCCTAAATCACCGGCTCGCTGCGCCTCGTCTGCTGCGACGTCCGCGGGCGCTGTCGTCGTAAGACTGGTCGGCATTAGCATCGTCGCCGTAGTAAGGCTGGCCGCCATAGGTGTAGCCGCCGCCATAGTAAGACTGGCCGCCATCGTCGTAGCCGCCGTAGAGAGGCGCAGCGCGATAGGCGTAGCCGCGGTAGAAGGACTCGCCGCCATGGTCGTAGCCGCCGTGGTAGGGCGAGCCGCCAAAGCGGTGGCCGCCGAAGCTACCGTCGAGGTGGCCGAGGCCGTAGCCGCCGCCGGGGCGAGCGAAGGCGAAGCCGCCGCCGGGGTGGGCGAGACCGAAACCGGGACCGGGGTGGACGAGACCCAAACCACCAAAGTGGCCGAGGCCGAAGCCGGGGTGAACGAGTCCGAAACCACCAAGGGGGATGAGCCCGAAAGCGGATGCTGAGGTCGACAACGACGTGCTGCCGACGGCGAGAACAGCGGCTGCGACAACGATCATGGTTCTGCGCATTCCAAACCTCCTATGCGGACACGTGCTGTATCCGTCACGATTTCTGAGGAGCTATCTTGATGCCGTTTGAGTGCATGATGCTATTGGACGGGCGTATCAGCGAATAAGCTTTGGTAAGGTTTCGCTAAGCCACCCCATCGCACACAAAAGGGAAGCCAACGCCAAGTTTCCTTGCCAGCCTTCGGCGATGGTTGCGCCAACTCTGTCGTCAGTTTCGCACGGCGCTCCAATAGCCCGAGCAACGCGCGCTCCCCGAATAGCCGCTCCACGTTCCGCGACCTGAGTTGCTCGAGAGCCGGCCTGAGCCGGACGCGAATTTGTCCTGAACAGTCACGGAAGCGCGAACGGCACCCGAGCGAGCTACATAGCCCCTAAACCTCACCAGATTCGGATGCGTGACGACACCGTTGCTGATGTTGACCGAGAAATTGTAGGTCGGATTGCACGCGCCCCTTTGCGTCACGAAGACAAGGTCCCAGGACCCATCGTATGCAGGGCGGGCTTGCGCGCCGGAAGTAAATGCGAACAGGCAACTCGCGGTTACCGCGTAGGTGAGAAGCTGCTTCATCATCTGCTCCGAAGTTGTGGTCGTTGATTTTCCCCGATCCAAAGATTTTCCGTGCCCATCCGATCCAAACACCAGGGGTGGGGGCGGCCGGTCCTCGGGAGGGAAGGACCGGCCGCAGGCAGCCACGGCGAAGGGACTGGGCGCCGGGGCCAAGCAATTGCAATCTGCCCTGCCTCCGCTAAGCAAATTGGTAAGCGACAAGAAGCGTCAGCGCGAGTGAAGCAATCCGAACCTCGGCAAATCGTAGCGAATCCGCATGCAAGGGCATGATGCGCGGTTTTGTTCTCCTCTCGCAATCGATGGCAGGCATTCTGTGGGCTGCCAATGTGGCGTCCGCCGATCAAGGTCCGTGCTTTCCTCGATCTTGCCGCGCTGAGGCTGAAGACGTCTTCGCCGAGGCTGCTGTCTAGTTGGGACAAGCGCCGTTTTGCCCAATGGATCGCCGGGAGTATGGCGATCTTCAATGAGGTTTGCCGAGCACGAAGGTGAACGGCACTACAAAGAGCTCATCGCCCTCGTCGTCGATGACATGCAGGACCCAGTCACGCCAATCTTCGAGGCTAAGCTCCTTGGTGAAGGACTGCACGACCCGGGTCACGTGATCGCGCGCCTCAGCAAGATCGTTTACCGCGACCTCGAGCGGATCGACGAAAACCTTTTTCGTATTGGAGCAGAGAAAATATACTTGGGTCATGTTCGGCCTTGTTAGAACAGGGCGGCGAGTGGCCGCGAGATCTCAGTGTTGCTCGTTTCCTCGTCGGTGCGGCACGAAAGTCGAAGAGGTGATGCCTGCCTAGCATCTCGCTGGCGGTTCATGACAGGCTGGGAATGCAGCCTGGCCGCGCCGAAGCTCTACCGATTAATCCGAAGAAGCTCGTCTCGAGTTCGGCGCGAACTCTTTGCAAGAGCGTTCCGTTCTGGCCGTCCCGGATCGTGACAGTTGCGGTCAAACCCGACACCAGCGGCACGCCGAGCGGCACATGATCGATCGCGATGCGGATCGGCACACGTTGTGCCAGGCGTACCCAGGTGTACACGGGATCGACGTTCGGCAATCCCTGCGTGGATGCGGCTGCGTTGGATACGCTGACACCGCGGGTGACTGTTGCGATGTGACCAATGATCGGCTCCGAGTAGCCCATCAGCTTTGCCTCGGCGCGGTCGTTCACGCACAAGCGGGCCAGCTTCGTCTCCTCGAAATAGCCGTCGACCCAATAGCTGTCCGTGTCGATGACGGAGACATTGGCGGCACCCTGGTGCGCGTAATCCCCTGCTCGCAGCAGAAGGTTGGTGACAATTCCGTTCACCGGACTGCGCACCTCGGTGCGCTGCAGGTTGGTCGCCGCTAACCGCACCTGCTGCTCAGCCGAATCGACCGCGGCCTTGGCCTGCAGCGCATTTCCTTCGTAGACCTGTTTCTCTTCGGTGCTGCTCGCCAGATCCGACAGGCGTCGCCGGCGTTCGGACTGCAATTCCTTGACGCTCAGGTCCGCCATCCTTTGCTGTAACGCCGCCTTGTTCGCGCGCAGCGCGACGTCGAAATCGAAGCGATCGATGACGTACAAGACGTCGCCCTTATGGACGAATTGATTGTCGGCGATCCGCAACTCGGTGATCTTGCCGGAGATCTCCGGCGCCACGCTTACGACCTGAACCCGCAATCGTCCATCTCGTGTCCATGGTCCGGCGTTATACTGATCCCAGGTCACGAGAGCGACCAGCACCGCAACGACTGCGATCGCGGCTGTGGCTATCTTGCGGAGCACAAGCCGCACGGTTCGCAAGGCGCCGCTTCGCCGCCCCGACCTGGTTTTTGCCCATGGCGAAGCAACTTTGCTATGAACGGTCGCATCCATGGCGTCCCTCCTCTAGAACAACAGAATCAACAGACAGAGAATCGTCACATACAGGCTCAGCTCTGCGAGCGCAGCGTGGCTGAATAGCTTCGCGAAGCCGGCGACGTGCAGAAGCGGCCGAAGCACAACGATGACGACAAGCGCCGTCGCCAAATAGGTTACGAGCGGCGCGAGCAGGACGCCCCCGACGACCAGCTCCGGAAAGGTGTGTGCCATCAGGCTGCCTCCCGATCGAAATCGACCCTGCGGCCCCGATCGAGGACGTTGCTCGTCAGCACAAGGCATGCCGCAACATCCGCTTCGATGGAGTCCTTCTGCGGCGTCTGTTCACGCAACCTACTTGCGACGGTGCGCAGGGTGGTTGTATCTTGCATGGCGATTGCCTCGCGCGCTTCGTCCGCGAGTGCCGCGTCGGCGAGCAATATCAGCTTCGTTTCGCAAAGCCGGAGCATCGTCGATTGGTCGAAACAAGACAGCATTTCCGCGAGGGCCTGACTGTCCTGCTCTCCTCCGGCGGAAAGAAATTGCTCCAGTCGCGAGGCGTCACGGAACGTCGCTTCCTCCGGAGCCTCTCCATTCGGATTGGCCCGTTCCTGCAGCTCGCCGCGAGCCTCAGCGAGCAGCCATATCCTGCGCTTTTCATCGGAGACCGGTGGAATCAGAATCTGTGCCGCAAGCAAGACCGATGCCGCAGCGGCGATGAAGACACAGGTAAATAGGAAGGCCTGCGGATTGTAAGGCTGCGGATTGCTCGGTGCCAGCATGAGCAGAATGAACGGCAGATTGACGCGACCAAGCGATGACAAGAGGAGGTTTTGGGAGGTCATGAGGAGTGCCGCGCCGACGATGAAAGGCGCTAGACCGATGGCCAGAACAGGAAACGCGTCGGCACCATTGAGGATGACGAACTCGAGTATGCCGGCAAGCACAGCTGCGATCGGCGCACCAACAAGCGCAATCGCCGTGAAAGCGCGTGGATTCGGGGTTGTGGCTCCCAATGCGGCAATGAGCGCCACGAAAGACAGCGAAACGCTCGTCGCGGGCCACCCAGACCAGACGTAAGCTATCGAGGCGATCGCGAACCATGCGGCGGTGCGGACGCCAGCTTCGGCCGCAGTTCGATAAGATCGATGCAAGGGTGCCCGCCAGAGCCGCAGCGGCCATCTCGCCGACCTCAGGGCGACGAGATCCTGGCGAGCTTCGTCATCCCGGCGCAGAAATTCTCTGGTTGCCCATTCCGAAGCTTCGGTCTCGGGATCGCGCTTGAACCGCGCTGCCTGCAATTCGGCGACCAGCGCGACCGCAGCGCTACGTCCTGCGGCGCTTCTGACTGAACCGCTGCTCGACTCAGGCGCCATGCTCGCGATCTCAGGCCGGAGCGCCACAATGTCCCGTAGCAGCGTCAGGAATGTCGTCGCGTTGCCTGCTTCGCTGAAGGCGGCGCCTGCATACTGGCGAATGCGGCGATGAATCGCTGCAAGTCGTGCGACCAGCCGAGATTGATCGTCGGGTGCAAGTATCAGCGTATTGACCAATGCAGTTGCAAGAATGCCGATCGCGATCGCAGCGCCACGCGCCATGCCGGATTCAAACACGTGGTACGGGGTGTCGATCTGCTGTGTCGCAATAAATCCTACGGTGTAGCCGGACAGCACGGCCGCATAGGCCCGATAGCCGTCCAAAAGCTTCGCCGCAAAGACGCAAACGCCGAGCCACACCGCAAACGCCGCGAGGATGAGATCCCTCGTCTGCGAGAACAGACCGGTGATGGCGATCGACGCTGTCACGCCTACGACCGTGGCGAGCAACCGAAAACCCGCCTTGTCCAGCGCCTGACCGCGGGTTGGTTCGGCAAGAACCACAATCGTCAGAGCCGCCGTCGTCGGCGATTCAAGTTGGAGCCAAAAACTCACGAACAAGGCCAGGACTATAGCCAGCCAAACGCGAATGGCGAAGCTCCAGGAACTGACGGGAATGTTTGCCACACTGAATGTCCGTTCCCACGTCGTCGCAATCATGACCGCTCCTCATCGAATCTAGCGGATGCTCCGCCGCTCGCATTCAGTTCCCGTGTCCCGATAGCTCGACCGAGGCAACGAAGCGATAGCCCCGACCTTTGATGTTGATGATGAATCGATTTCCATCCCGGCCGTCACGTAGCGCGCGGCGCAGAGCAGACATATGGACCGTGAGATTGGAGGGGTCGACAAAAAGATTAGGCCAAACGCGAGCAGTCAAATCTTGCTTGCTGACTAGCTCCCCTCGCCGTTCAAGCAAAGCAATCAGGATTTCCAGAGCACGGCTTCCGAGAGGCACGGGCTTGCCGCTCTCCAACAAAAGAAACTCTGTCGGAAGCAGACAAAACGGTCCGAATGAAACTTTAGCTGGCGGGACAACGGCCGATTCGGTTCGCTTCTCGAAGAATGCCTTGTTCATATCCTGACGTTGAGCGGCGTGATTTACCTCAAATCCCGGTTCGATATCCGCCAAGCGTGCGATAGATGAGCGCATTATGACCTCGCGTGCCTGATACAGCTGGTGTTTCCGACAAGAGCCCAATGAGGGCGTAATTTGGCGGCTAGGTGCGATGCGGTCGATTGCGCAGGAGGTAGCCTGAGGCTCGCTTATGGTTGGTTGTGCTAAGCGATCGCTTAGAAGCGATCTGACGAAACCTCGCTCTGAAACCGTTAGTCGATGAGCACCTGACGGAGGGATCAGCCGCGCAGCAAGATGCGGCAGATACCAATTTGGCAAATGGATAGCGCCTTCGCCTCTCTAGAAGAGAAGGTCTATGGCTGCGGTAGCCTCACATTGAGGGTATCCGCCATCCGGCTGAGCTCGGGAAGCGAACGCGCCTCCATCTTCCGCATCAAGTGGGTGCGATGCACCTTCACCGTGGATTCGGTGATGCCGATATCATTGGCGATCTGTTTGTTCAGGCGACCGGCCACAACGTGAAGCATGATTTCACGCTCTCGGGAGCTGAGCGTGTCAAAACGCTTCCTGAGCGCAGCTAATGACCGTTCACTTTCTCGACGGATACGATCTCGAGCAAGGCCGGCCGCGACGGCGTCAAGCAGATCCTGATCACGGAACGGCTTTGTGAGGAACTCTAAGGCACCGCCCTTCATCGCTTGCACCGTCATTGGTACGTCGGCGTGCGCTGTGATGAAGATGATCGGCACTTGGCTGCTTGCAGCGGCAAGCTCGCGCTGGAGTTCAAGACCGCTTCGCCCCGGCATTCTCACGTCGAGTACGAGGCAAGTAGGGCCGTCCGGCGGCTCGGCTTTGAGAAATTCGGGAACAGATGAAAATTCGCGGGTATGCAGCCCGACCGTCCGCAACAGCCGCGCGACCGAACCGCGAAACTCGGGATCGTCATCGATGAGCAAGACACTTGGATCTGCGTTACCCATCTCCGGCACCCTGCGTTAGAGGGAGCGCATTCCTCCACCGGAACAACGTTATTTTACGGATAATCCGGCAGGATGAACAGCATTTGTTGCATAAGCGGATAGCCGGAGGCCTAAACCATCGCTTACGAGCGCCGTCATTGCATTCTTGTGGAATGTCCCCGACACTAGAAATTGCACGCAGGCGCGAAGTCTTCCGCCGGTATGGTGGAGCGAGTAAGGCACCTCGAAGCCGCCAATGTCGAACCGCACACTCATATCTATCGTCGACGACGATGAGCCTTATCGCGATTCAATGCGAAAACTCATCATGTTGCTGGGCTACGCTGTCGAAGCATTTCCGTCGCCGGCCGATTTCCTTGCATCGCGTCACTTACCTGAAACCGCCTGCTTGGTCGCCGACATCCACATGCCTGGAATGACCGGTGTCGAGCTGCACAGGCGTTTGGTCAATGCAGGGTACGCGATCCCGACGATCCTCATTACCGCGTACCCCGATGAGGTTGTCAGGGATCAGGCTCTAAAGGACGGGGTTGTTTGCTACCTCAGCAAGCCGGTAGACGACTACCATCTTGAACGATGCCTTCGTTCGGCCCTGCAGCCTGGTAGGCCGATCGAAGAAAACTCATGAGTCCTCTCGGGCCGCCGGCAGCGTGAACTGAAATACAGCGCCGCGAGGCTCGCTCGCCTCCACCCACAGCTTGCCTCCATGAGCCTGGATGATGGAGCGGCATATCGACAGCCCCATACCTGTTCCACTTGACTTCGTGGTGTAGAAGGCATCGAAGACTCGATCGAGATCCGCCGGATCAATGCCTGGCCCGGAATCGCGGACGGCCACGAGGGCGCCCGCTTCGTCCTGCTCGGTGCTGATCATCAGCTCTCGTGCCCCCGCCTCTACCGAGCCCATTGCCTCTGCTGCGTTCAGAATTAGGTTCAGCAAGACCTGTTGCAGCTGAATGCGATCCCCCAAAATCGGAAGCAATCCATCCGCAAGTCGGGTCTGAACCGAAACGCCATTCCTCTGGGTCACGCTTTGTGCCAATACGAGCACTTCGTCGATCGCCGCATTAAGATCAAAGCGCTTCTTTTGCGGCGGCGCCTTTTTGACGTGATCGCGCATCCGTCCGACGATGTCCGTAGCTCGGTCCGCGTCCCTGACAACACAACCGAACGCTTCCCTGGCCTCATCCAGATTCGGCGGATTCATTTCCATAAAGCGTATCCCCGCGCGAGCGTTGTTGCGAGCGGTAGCGATCGGATGCAGAATTTCATGAGACAGCGAGGCAGCCAGCTCTCCCATCATGCTCACGCGATTTATGTGGGCGAAATCAGATTGCATCTGCTGCAGCCTCGCCAGCGCTTGTGTGCGATCCTCAATGTCCGTGTTGGTGCCGTACCACGCGACTAGCGCTCCTGTGTCGTCGCGCAAAGGCTCGGCACGAATAAGGAACCGGCGATATGATCCGTCAGAACTGCGCATGCGGGCTTCGGCTTCACCTGCCTCTTCCGATGCAAACACCCGCAGCCAGCAATCATGCAGGTGCTCAACGTCGTCGGGATGGATCGAAGCAAGCCATCCCCAGCCCAGCGCTTGATCAAGCGAAAACCCCATGTAGTCGAGCCAGCGCTTGTTGACGTACTCAGTGAACCCGTCTGCCCTCGCGCGCCACGCAGCGGCTGGAATTGAGTCAAGCGTTTGCCGCACGCGCCTGATGTCGGCCAATTCGGCCTCGCTCCGTCGCAAGGCACTCTCGGCTGCCTTCAAGTCCTGGATATCCGTGTTGGTGCCGTACCACGCGACAATCGATCCTGTGTCGTCGCGCAATGGCTCCGCACGAATGAGAAACCACCGATACGATCCGTCAGAGCCCCGCATACGGGCTTCGGCTTCACCCGGCTCTTTAGATGCAAACACCCGCAGCCAGCAATCATGCAGGTGCTCAGCGTCATCGGGATGGATCAAATCAAGCCACTGCCAACCCAGCGCTTGATCAAGCGAGACGCCTGTGTAATCGAGCCAACGCTTATTGATGTAATCGGTGGAGCCGTCAGCTCCCGCGCGCCAAGCCATCGCTGGGATCGAATCAAGCGTCGCCTGTAGCTGGAGCGCTTGTTCCGCACGTTTGCGCTCGGTCAGATCGAGCACGAACGCGAAGCCCTCCTCCGCGCCTTTTGTGACGAGTGCGGCGCCAACAAGCACGGGAACGCGGCTGCCGTCTTTCCGAAAATACTCCTTCTCGAAGGGCGGAACGATCCCCGTTGAGTCCAGTAGTTCCCGCGTGAGCAGATCGCGCTCGCGCCATTCCGGGGGACTCAGATCGGCCCAGTGTACGCGCCCCCCATCCATGTCCTCGCGGTCATATCCCAGGATACGGAGAAACGCGTCATTGGCTTCAACAATCCGACCTTGGCGGGCAAAGAATATCCCGATGATGTTGGAGTCGACCAAACGTCTGATCTTCGCTTCCCGATCCGCGAGATCGCGATAAAGCCGCGAATTTTCAAGCGAGATCGCTGCTTGCGACGCAAGTACCTCCAGCAACGTGACGCGATCAGGCGTAAAGACGTTCGGTGCCAAATTATTCTCAAGATAGAGAATACCGATGAGCTTGTCCTGGCTAATCAATGGCAAACAGAGAATGGAACGAGGGCTGCTCCGAACGATGTAAGGATCCGCAGAAAACGCATTCTGAGATGACGCATCATTGAGGATCAGGCGCTCGTGGGTGCGCGTTCCGTATCGAACGAGTGACTCCGGGAAGCTGGCCGCCTCGTCGGGACTATTCCGCAAATGCACTGTTACATTTTCGCCACTGGCGAACGCGTCCGCTTCTATCTGCAGCACATCTCCTCGCGGAATGATCAAGAGACCTCGCTCGGCGCCGGCGTGCTCGAGCGCCGCTCGCAAGAGCCTATCGACGAGTTTTTCGAGAACCATCTCGCTAGAAAGTGCTTGCGAGGCTCCAATCATTGTCGCGAGATCGAGATGTTCGACAGGCGCTTCGATCGTGCTCGCTGGAGCTGGAGCACGCTCGTCCTGCCTCAGCCACGGATGGAGCTCATCGAGTTGCCGCACCTTGCCATGAGCTCCCCAACGCAGATAGCAATGCCGAGCGTCTCGCAAATAGACCCGAGCAATCTTCTCGAAACGCCGCTTCGTATAGAACCGCGCGGCGAGTTCGTTGGCGATCGCTTCGTTCTGGACGAAGCCGTTTGCGCGAGCTGAGTAGATCGCACGTTCGTACAGTTCCATCGCATCAAGCGGACGACCCTCGATACGGGCAATCTCGGCGCCGACCAGCGCCGCACGATCCTCAAAGTTCTGCGGGCAATTCACCGCCCATGCCCGAAGCTGTCGCTCGTGACGTTTAAGTCTTTCTCGATGATTGTCGTACGGGTCGGGGCCTATGGGCTCGTACAATGCGGCGCGAGCCAGCGCAGCATAGAAATGATATTCCTCCTCCTCCAGCATAAAGAGCGACAGCGTGTCCAGCCTCGCGTACCATGCCTCCACTTTCTCCACCGCGTCGATTGCCGATACGTAATCTTCGGCGAAGAAGCGCGCCTGAAGTTTTCTGATCCAGTAATAACAATCCTGGAATGGCTGGGTTGGTTGCTCCTCAAAGGCGCGCTCAGAGAACCGACCATCGTCCAGGGAGCCAAACTTCGTAGTTTCTCCACGTAGGGTCCGCACCAACGCGAGCGGCGCGGAAATTCTGTCGAGATAGAATCCGAAACGCCGCGAGAACTCCAACCCGTAGTTGGCCTCATGTTCGACCTGGTCGAGCGGATGGCCCAAGGCAAGGAAAACGGAATTGAGAGCACGAGAAGTCACCGCGGCATAAAGTGGATCGCCGTGCTCTTGCGCCATCTGGAAAGCGCGACGCGCCGGATCGATCGCATCCCCGAAGGGGCGTGTCCACGGAAGCAGCGTAGCAAAAACGAAATACGTCCGTCCCCCAAAATGATGCCATCCTCGACGCTCAAGCAGATCGCAGCCCATCCTTCCGAGTCGGTAACCTCGATCGTAGTGACCAAAGCGAGCGCTGGCGATCAGGCTCATTGCCGCGTAGTTGTATGGGGCCAACTCGCTATTACCACGCTCAAGGGTGAGATTGGCGGCCCTGCAGATGGCAAGCGCGAACAAGTTCAGATCGGTGTAACAGGCTGGTGAGTGCAGCGCGGTGACCAGCTCGATCGTCGCCAGCCCCTCCGGATCCTGCATGAGTGGCAGGTCAACGAGATCCTCGATCGCGCGATTTCCGAGCCGAGACCAGAACTGCTCGTACTCGGCGCGCGTTTCCGCCTCGGTGGGATGCGTCGACCAGTTGATACCCACATACCTGAGACATTCCAGCGCTATCTCCACTCCCTGCTCGTGCGCGTTAAGCATCATGTACAGATGCGCGCGCCGGCGTGCCACGACGCATCGTTGGACTGTGCCGACGGCACGCATTGCGAGCGCCACCAGACGTTGCTCGGCCGCTTGCAACGGTCCCATACCGATCTCACAGTCGGCCGATTGTAGCTCCAACTGGAAGGTCAGCTCCTGCCGGCGTTCCCACGCATCTTCCGGCAGCAGCGCCGCACCGGCGGTGAGATACGTCAGCGCGGAGGCGTAGGCCGACGCCGCCATGGCGCGCTTGCCAGCGGCGAGGTTCAGCTCGGCGAGCTGCTCTCGCTCCTCGTGTGCCCTGATCAACGGTCCGGCACGGTTGAACTGGTTGACGATCTCGAAGATGGCCTCGTCGTACTTTTCCGGAGGTGTCTGCGCCAAGAGCAGACGGCCGATGGTCAAATGCGCTTCCGCACGAGACGTCTCCGGGATCAGCGCATAGGCGGCTTCCTGCACCCGATCATGAAAAAACTTGTACGAGCGGCCGACATGATCGAGCAATTGTTGACTCCGGGCCTCCCACAGAGCTGCGTGCACCTTTTCTTCGGTCGTCGCCATGATTGTCGAAAGCATCGCGACATCGGCGACGTGACCGAGGCAGGCGAGCTGCCGCAACGCTTCCTGCGTGCCGAGCGGTAGCCGCGTCAGCTTCCCAGCCAGGAGTTCAACGACGTTGTCGGTGTACCGTTTGGCGTGGATGCCTTCGAGGTCCCAGGACCAGCACGCCTGCTCGTGGTCAAAGGCCAAGAGCCCCTCATCGGCGAGCACGTGAAGAAACTGGATCACGAAGAACGGATTGCCGTCCGTTTTGGCGTGCACTAACCCTGTGAGCGCGTCGCCCTGCTCGACGTCGCAGCGAAGCGAGTCCGCAACAAGTTTTCCGAGGTCATTGGTCGTCAGGGGCGCGAGCTTGATGTCCTGCACCCTCCCCGTTCCGCGGATCACCTCCAGCTTTCGTATCAGGGGATGGGATGCTGTGACTTCATTGTCGCGGAAGGCACCGACGAGGAGAAGATTGCGGAGATCGGATCGGTTCAATAGGTCGTCCAGGAGGTCCAGCGTCGCCGCGTCGAGCCATTGCAAGTCATCGAGGAAGAGAGCCAGGGGATGTTCAGGTCGAGCGAAGACACCGATGAACTGGCGAAACACTACCTGAAAACGCCGTTGCGCATCTTGTGGCGGAAGTTCAAGAACCGGCGGCGGCTCTCCAATGATGAGCTTTAGTTCAGGAACGAGATCCGCAATCAGTCCTGCGTTTTGTCCCAGCGCCTCCCGCAATGCATCGCGCCAGGGTGCAAGGTCCGCTTCGCTTTTGCCGAGCAGCGGCCGGATCAGGGTCTGAAAGGCCTGCGCCAGCGTCGAATAGGGAATGTCGCGCTTGTACTGATCGAACTTACCGGCAGCGAACAGGCCGCGCGGAGGTACCAGCACCGGCTGGAGCTCGTTGACAACCGACGACTTGCCGACGCCGGAATAGCCGTAAACCAGGACGAGTTCCGGGGGGCCACCATTGACCACGCGATCGAAGGCGGCGAACAGAGTCTCGACCTCGCGCCGCCGTCCATACAGTTTCTCGGGAATCACGAGCCGGTCGGACGTGTCGCGTTCGCCGAGGGGAAAGTCATCAATGCGGCCGTGCGAAGTCCATTCGATCAGACAGCTGCGAAGGTCGCTTTCGAGGCCGGCCGCGGTCTGATAGCGGTCTTCGGCCCTCTTCGCGAGCAGCTTCATGACGATCGCTGAGATGGCGCCAGGGATTTCTTTCAGCCGCTCGGCAGGAGGCACCGGCCGCCTGGCGACATGGCAGTGCACCCATTCCATCGGCTCTGCGGCGGCAAACGGCAACGCACCGGTGAGCATCTGGTAGAAGGTGACGCCAAGCGCGTAGAGGTCGCTCCGGGAATCGATAGACCGATTCATTCGTCCGGTCTGTTCCGGCGCCATGTAGGCGAGCGTACCGGCGATCGTCTCGAGAGGATGCGGCGACTGACGTTCGCGCGCGAAGCGCGTGGCGATGCCGAAGCCGGTCAACCGCACCTCGCCGGTCGCGTCGTTGAACAGGATGTTGGCTGGCTTGATATCTTTGTGAACGAGCCCGCGCTGGTGAAGTTTGCCGAGAGCCTGGGAGATAGCGATGGCGAGGTGCAAGAAGCGTCCCGCCTCCAATGGGACGTCGAGTAACTGCTCGAGCGGCACGCCGCCGGCATCCTCGAGCACCAGCATGGTTCGACCGGCGTCATTTACAAGATCAAGCGGGCGCACTGCCCACGTCGCGTCGAGTTCGTCCTTCAGTTCGTATTCGTGCCTGAGGCGCTCGAGGCTTGAACGGGACGGGTGGTCGGTGGCTGGAACAGCGATCAGCACCTCGCGACGCTTGCCGTCTTCGTCTGATCGCCAGCCGCGGTGAAAGACGCGCTCGCTGTCCCTCCACAAGACCTGAGAGCCACCGTCCGAGTTCGCGACGTTCAGCGACTGCAATACCATCTGTCAGACTCCGGCATCGGCTTTACCGGGTTGCACGCGCGGGCCTCTCTCCGCCTGCAGAAAATCGTACCCCACTGGTTGAGAAATACCAACCATCCATTGATCTTGCCTCATCCGGCGTACGTGGATCGCCTCCTCTTTCCCAGCAATTCCGCGCGATTCGCGATGCTTAACTCGCCACGGCGGCCCGTGTGCGTCAAATAGAGCCAACGTAGACAGGTTGAGAGAAAGCAACTTCGACACCGAAGGAAAGAACATGACAGTACTTGAAGCAACCCAATCGAAGAACTCATCGGGCGCCACCCGCGCCGGCCGCCTGTTCGTACTCGAACTGAGCGGCGATCGGATTCACTCGATGAATCCCGATGGTTCCGACCGCAAGACCATCGTCACCGACTGCCGCTACCCCGATGGCATCGCCGTGGATGTGCAGGCCGGTCACATCTATTGGACCAACATGGGCATCCCCAATCTCAACGACGGCTCGATCGAGCGTGCCGACCTCGACGGCGGCAATCGCAAGGTCATCGTCCCAGAGGGCGTCACACACACGCCGAAACAGCTCCATCTCGATAAGGAGAACGGCAAGCTCTATTGGGGCGACCGCGAGGGCATGCGTATGATGCGCGCCAACCTCGACGGCTCGCAGGTCGAAACGCTGGTCGAGACCGGCCGCGGCGACAAGGATGTGCGCGATCAGACCAAGTGGTGCGTCGGGATCACGGTCGATCCGAAGGGCGGCAAATTCTACTGGACGCAAAAAGGCCCCGACAATGGCGAGGTGGGCCGCATCTTCCGTGCCAATCTCGAGATCCCGAAGGGCGAGACGGCAGCGAACCGCTCCGACATCGAGGTGCTGTTCGATCGCCTGCCCGAGCCGATCGACCTCGAGCTCGATCTCGTGAACCGCGTCCTCTACTGGACCGACCGCGGCGATGCGCCACGCGGCAACACCGTCAATCGCGCACCGATCGACACAAAGGCTGAGCCGGAAATCCTCGTCACGCATCTGATGGAGGGCATCGGCATCGCACTCGATGTCCCCGGCCACCGGATGTTTGTCACGGACTTCGCCGGTTCGATCTATTCCGTCGACCTCGATGGCAAGAACGGGCGCAACTTCCTCTACGCCCAGGGCAACCTCACCGGCATCGCCTACGCCGAAGTCTGAAGACCGAACAGGAGACTCGAACCATGTCGAACAACAAACCCATTCGCCGCATTGCCATCGTCGGCACCGGCGTCATCGGCGCGAGCTGGGCAGCCTTGTACCTGGCCCAGGGGCTGGAAGTGGTGGCGACTGATCCTGCGCCGGGCGCAGAGACCAGGCTCAGGGAATTCGTCGCGAGCGCCTGGCCGGCGCTGACGCGCCTTGGACTCGCGCCCGGCGCGTCGCAGTCGAACCTGACCTTCACCGCCGACCTCGCCAAGGCGATGGCGAACGCCGACTTCGTCCAGGAAAACGGGCCCGAGCGGGTCGACTTCAAGCAGAAGCTCTACGGCCAACTCGACGAATTGCTCCCGCCACATGTGATCATCGCCTCAAGCTCGTCGGGAATCCCGATGAGCCAGATCCAGCCGGGTGCCCACGCGCATCCCGAGCGCTGCGTGATCGGACATCCCTTCAATCCTCCGCATTTGATCCCGCTGGTCGAGATCGTCGGCGGAGCCAAGACCTCGGCAGAGACGATCGAGCGTGCCGATGAATTCTACACGTCGATCGGCCGGAAGACGGTGCGCGTCAAGAAGGAGATGGCCGGCCACATCGCCAACCGCCTGCAGGCCGCCCTGGCACGCGAGGTGTGGTACCTCGTCGCCGAGGATGTCGTGAGCGCCGCCGATGTCGACACGGCCCTGTCATGGGGACCGGGTCTGCGCTGGGGCGTCATGGGCAACATGCTGCTCAATCATCTCGCCGGCGGCGCCGGTGGCATCGAGCATGCCCTGAAGGGATTGGGCGGCCCGATGGCGGCCTGGTGGAAGACGCTTGGTACGCCGGAGATGACCCCGGAGTTCCAGCAGAAGCTCATCGACAGCGTCCATGCCGAAGTCGGCTCGCGAAGCATCGAAGAGCTGGAGGCCGAGCGCGACGAGCTCCTGATCGGCCTTGTCGAAATGCGCAACAAGCGGACCCAGACCACCACCTCGCACAAGGTCGCAGCCGAGTAGCGATCCGCCGCAGGCCGCAACACTCCTCCAAACGAGAAGGAATTCACATATGAATATCGCGACGACCATCCAGCCGGCAGAAGAGCTCAAGCCGGATCTGCTCACCGAGAAAATCGTATCGAAGCTCGCAAATCCGGTGACCAACTCGGATTTCGATTTTCACGCCACCGTCGATGACGTCCTGAAGGACGTTGGACTGTCGACCGCGGACAGCGGCGGCAAAGTCACCTTCTACGGCCGCGATCCGATCATTCCGAGCCCCCATCGGTTTGGCACTATGGCCGCGGTCGCTTCGGCTGCCAAGGCGGTGGCAATCTCCGCCTTGTGGCGAGACCGGAGCGGTGAAGGACAGGATATCGCGGTCGATGTCCGCAAGGCGCTCCGACGCTTCTCCGGCTTCTACGACCGGAAATGGGAGACGATCAATGGCCGCGCACCTGCCCTGACTGATCCCATGAATCCATTCCTCGAATTGCCGCTGTTCCGCGAGACGCGGGATGGACGGCATGTCGTCGCCCTGAACATCTATCCCAAGTCCGGAGCCCGCGCCCTCAGTTTCCTGAGGTGCGGCGTCAGCGTCGAATCCCTCAACAATGCCATCCTGCAGTGGAGGGCCGACGATCTGGAGAACGCAGCCTCAGAAGCCGGACTCATCTTCGCGAAAGTGCGCTCCTTCGAGGAATTCCGTAAGGAAGCTCAATACACCGAAGTCCTGTCCAGGATGTCATTGATCAGCATCGAGAAGATCGGCGAGAGTGAGCCGATCCGCTTCAAGAAGGATGGCAAGAGCCCGCTGGATGGCATTCGCGCATTTGGAATGGGGCATGTGATTGCCGGCGCCGCTATCGGCAGGGACCTCGCCGGTTACGGCGCCGACGTCCTCAATATCTGGCGGCCCGACGACACTGAGGTCGACGGCCTCGCCTGGGACGCGCAGATCGGGATGCGTTCGACGTTCCTCGATACCTCCAAAGAGGACCGCGCAAAATTCGATGAGCTGTTGAAGGATGCCGACATCTTCTTCGCCAACAAGCGCCCGGGTTATCTGGAGCGCCACGGCCTTGACGCCGAAACGCTCGCCGCGAAGAAGCCTGGTCTGATCCACGTTCAGGTCCTGCTTCACGGCAACAAAGGTCCGTGGAAGAACCGTCCCGGATTCGATGAAATCGGTGCAGCCGTAACGGGCGTGTTCGCCACCGAAGGCACCCTCGCGCATCCAAAATCGCCGCCCATCATCCCGATTGTCGACAATATCGTGGCCTGGCTCGGCACGATCGGCACCATCGCGGCACTGCGCCGGCGCGCTGTCGAGGGCGGCAGCTACCGCGTCACCGTTTCCCTGACGCGAACCGTGCTGTGGCTGATCTCACTCGGCATCTTCGACAAGGAATACGCCAAGGCCGCTGCCGGATCCGCCGAGGAGCACGCGAACATTGCTCCGGACCTGTTCACCGCGCAGACGCCGCTCGGCACGTATCAGGGAATGACCGACCAGGGAATCCTGTCGGGGACTCCCGACTCCTTCAGGACGGTGCTCGTGCCACGCGGATCGAGCAAGCCCGAATGGTTGGAGCGTTGACACCATAGAAGTCCCGCGAAGCAGGTCTGCCATGAAAGACGTCTTGACTGTCGTCACGTTCGTCATTTGGGCGCTCTGCTTCGCGGTGTTCCTTGTAATCGTGAAGCCGGATGCGCTCAGTACGGTCGCCGCACCGAGCCAATCCGCGCGTTGCAAAAATACGGGTTTCTGGTGCACCGGGACGCCGTAGCAATCCCGAATGGCTGGCGTGTTGAGAGCTTCATTTTCAACAGAAGCTTGCTGAAGTCGTCGATGACAAGAAGACAAACGAGGTGATCCATGAGCGCGATGTTGGCTGAACCCCGGTCTGACGAGGCAACTACCGTTGCCGAGACCCCCCACCTAAAGCGAAAACGCGTCGTCATTGTCGGAGGCGGCTTTGCCGGCATAGCCGCGACACGGGCGCTGCGGCACGCTGATGTCGACGTCGTCCTGATCGATCGCCGCAACCACCATATCTTTCAGCCCCTGCTCTATCAGGTGGCGACGGCGGTCCTTTCGCCTGCGGAGATCGCCGCGCCCATTCGGCAGCTCGAGGTGAAGCAGCAAAACCTCAGCGTGCTTCTTGCAGAGGTCACCGGCGTCGACGTTGCTTCCCGCACAATCGAGACGGCCTCTCCTGGCGTGGGCGCCCGCAAGATCGCGTACGACTATCTGGTGGTCGGAGCCGGCGCGCGCCCAAGCTATTTCGGGCACGACGAGTTCGCGCAGTTTGCCCCGGGACTCAAGAACCTCAGCGATGCCGAGGCGATCCGATCCAAGATCCTGGGTGCGTTTGAACTCGCCGCAACGACCGAGGATGAAAGCGAGCGCGCACGACAGATGACATTCGTGTTGGTCGGCGCAGGCGCTACGGGCGTGGAACTCGCGGCGTCGCTGGCGCAGATGGTGAAGGTCACGCTACGCGGAAACTTCCGTCGCATCGATCCCACACAGGCCAGCATCATTCTGCTCGACGCAGGCAAGCGGGTTCTGCCGAACTTTGCGGAGTCGCTGTCCCGCAGGGTAGCCCGACGGCTCACGAAGCTCGGCGTGAAGATCTTGACCGGAGTGAAGGTCGAGACCGTCGACGCGGAGGGCGTGGTCGCCGGCGGAAACAGGATCCCGAGCGCCACTGTGTTATGGACCGCCGGGGTTGCGGCGTCGCCCATTCCAAAGATGCTCGGTACCAACACCGACCGCGCGGGCCGTGCGCTCGTTGATCCCTTCCTGAAGGTCGCGGACGCGCCCGGCGTGTTCGTCGTGGGTGATGCGGCGTCCGTCATGCAAGACGGCCACCCGGTGCCCGGCGTGGCGCAGGCGGCAATCCAGCAAGGGCGCTATGTCGGCCGGTTGATCGCGAAGGAACTGAAGGGACGAAGGGTCAAGCGTCAGTTCCGCTATTTCGACAAGGGCAACATGGCCGTCGTCGGCAAGAATTACGCCGTGCTGGAGCGCGGTTGGCTGCGCACAAGCGGGTTTCTGACGTGGATGGTCTGGGCATGCATTCACATTCTCGCCCTCCCGCAGCTGCAGAACCGCCTGCGCGTGCAGCGCCAGTGGCTCTGGTCGTATTTCACCGGCCAACGCAGCTCGCGATTGATCCCTGAGCCGCCGCGGGTCGCCGCTTCCGGATGCGAGCACTGAGCGGTCGGTTGCGCCGTGGACACCCCCTACCTCCCTGCACTCGCTGCGTTGGCGGGGTCGGCGATCGGCGGACTTACGTCGTTCGCGTCAACCTGGCTTACGCAGCACCATCAGGATCGCGTGAAACGCCTGTCGGGGGAAAAGACCCGACGGCAGAAGCTGTACAAGCAATTCATCGATGAGGCGTCGAAGCTCTACGCGGATGCGCTGGTCCACGATAAAGCGGAGGTCTCGGCGCTAGTCAGCGTCTACGCGCTGATTAGTCGGATGCGCGTCGTATCGAGCCCCGCCGTGATCGAAAAGGCAGATGCGGTCCTTCACCTGATCATCGATACGTATTTTACGCCCAACAAGACCTTTTCGGATGTTCGCGAACTGATGAACGGCCACGCCACCAACCCCTTGCGGGTCTTCAGCGAGGAATGCCGGACCGAATTGCAGTCCCTCAATGATCGTTGAGCACGCGCTCAACGTAGATGCCGCGATGCCCGAATTCGACGACAGCGGCATGCGGGCGCGGCGCTTCGCGATGACAACGTTCGCGTATTAGGCATCGGAGTTTCTATCCCGAGCCTTTGAAGACTTTTGAGTCTTGCGACCGGACGCGAGATCTATGTCTTCGCCCAGCCTGCATGGTCCGTAGCACGCGCATTGTTGTTGTTCGTTCTCGTTCCCAACGATTCGTTGGGATTCGGCATTCTTCACTCACGCTTTTGGCTTCAGTCAGTTTAGCTATCGGGGAAGTCGCTCGATCCCTTGCGACGGCGAACTAGTGGATTTCACAAACGACCCTCTGGCTTGAGGAAACAACCACCATGAACACCACCGCGATTCCGCTATCGCGCCTTTCATTGACTTCGCGGCCTGGTTTGATGGCGCGACTCCCCTACTTCATCACGTTGGTGAAGCCGCGCGTCATGGCGCTCGCGCTGTTCACCGCGTTCGTCGGATTGATGATCGCACCGACACGCCTCGATCCACTCGCTGGCCTGATTGCAATTCTCGCCATCGCAGCCGGTGCCGGAGCCGCCGGCGCACTGAACATGTGGTACGACGCCGATATCGACGCCATCATGGCTCGTACTGCGATGCGGCCCATTCCGCGCGGCAAGGTCTCGAAGCTTGAGGCGCTTGTCATTGGGCTCGTCCTTGGCGTTTTCGCGGTCGCGGCTCTCGCTTTGGCTACGAACCTCGCGGCAGCCGCGCTGCTGGCCTGCACGATCCTCTTCTATGTTGTCGTGTACACGGCGTGGCTGAAACGGACCACGCCCCAGAACATCGTCATTGGCGGTGCAGCCGGCGCGCTGCCACCCGTTATCGGATGGGTCGCAGCGACCGGACAAGCGGGGCTCGAGCCGCTTGCACTTTTCCTCATCATCTTCCTTTGGACACCGCCCCATTTCTGGGCTCTCGCGCTGAATCGCAGCGATGATTATGCCCGTGCCGGCGTTCCCATGCTGCCGGTGGTTGCAGGACGGGCGGCAACCACGCGGCAGATCCTGATCTACAGCAGCCTCCTTGTGCTTGCTTCGGAGTTGCCCTGGGGACTCGGGTTTGCAGGCGCGATTTATGGCGCGATCGCCACAATCTGCGGCGCGCTTTTCCTCCTGTTCGCATTTCAGTTGAACAAGAGCATTGGAGCCGATCGTCGCGCCGCTCACCGGCTGTTCCTGTTTTCCATCTTCTATCTGTTCGTGTTGTTTGCCGCGCTCCTGATCGATCACGGCGGCGGTTCGAATTCGCGGGAATCTGGCCCGCGCGCTGACCGCAGCATCGGATGGGTCCACGCCGGCACCCTGCACCGCACCGCTCGCAGCGGAAGCTGCCTCATCAATCTCAGCACGTGCGAGGTCTGACATGCGATACGGTTTGCTTTCCTTAGTCCTGATCGGCACCTTGCTCCTCGGTGGCTGCACCGAAGGCGTGTTCGATCCGAAGGGACCCATCGCGTTTGCCGAACGCCAGATTCTGATCAACGCGACCGGCATCATGCTGGCGATCGTGATCCCGGTGGTCATTGCGACGCTTGGCGTTGCCTTCTGGTTCCGCGCATCGAATGAGCGCGCGCGCTACCGGCCGGACTTCGTCTATTCGGGCCGCCTCGAGATGCTTGTCTGGTCGATCCCGCTGATGACCGTGCTGCTCACCGGCACGGTGGCCTGGATCGGTGCATACGATCTCGATCCGCCCAGGCAGATTGTTTCTTCGACGAAGCCGATCAAGGTTCAAGCCGTCTCGCTCGACTGGAAATGGCTGTTCATCTATCCGGAGCTGGGTGTCGCGAGCGTCAATCATCTGACGATACCCGTCGGCACGCCGGTGAGCTTCGAGCTGACCTCCTCGGGTGTCATGAACAGCTTCTTCGTGCCGCAACTCGCCGGCCAGATCTACACCATGGCCGGAATGGTGACGCGGCTCAACATACGAGCCGACTACGCGGGAACGTATCGCGGCCTGTCGGCCAATTTCAGCGGCGACGGCTTCGCCGATATGCACTTCAACGTCGACGCGATGCCGCCTGAACGCTTTGCGCAGTGGGCAGCTTCCACCCGCGGCGCCGGTCCAGTGCTCGATTCGAAGAGCTATGCCGATCTCGCAAAGCCGAGCGCCGCCGTGACACCATTTACCTATCATTCCGTCGCGCCCGGTCTGTTTGACAGCATCCGGATGTCTTCCATGCAGTCCGACGAAGCGTTGTGCCGCAGCTATCCCACATCGATGAGGGCCGAAAAATGACTCTACTTGGCAAACTGGACTGGAGCGCTGTTCCCTTCGACCAGCCGATCATCATGGGCACGGTCGGCGGCGTTGTCGTCGTCATCGCCTCCGTGCTGTCCTGGGTCCTTCTCAAGGGTTACGTGCCCTATCTCTGGCGGGAGTGGATCACCTCCGTCGACCACAAGCGCATCGGCGTCATGTACATTCTGCTGGCGCTGATCATGCTGCTGCGCGGTTTCGCGGACGGAATCATGATGCGCACGCAGCAGGCGATCGCAGTCGGCGGAGCGCAAGGCTACCTGCCGCCCGAGCATTTCGACCAGATCTTCTCGGCGCATGGCACGATCATGATTTTCTTTGTGGCCATGCCGCTCGTGATCGGCTTGATGAACTTTGCCGTCCCGCTGCAACTCGGCGCCCGCGATGTCGCGTTCCCCACGATGAACTCGATCAGCTTCTGGCTCACCGCGTCCGGCGTTCTCCTGACGAATGTCTCGCTCGCGGTCGGCGAGTTCGCGAAGACCGGATGGTTCGCCTATCCGCCGCTCAGCGAGCTGCAATTCTCGCCCGGCGTCGGCGTCGACTACTATCTCTGGTCACTGCAAATCTCTGGCATCGGGACACTGTTGAGTGGCGTCAACTTCGTCACCACGATTCTGAAGATGCGGGCTCCCGGCATGAGCTACATGCGCATGCCAGTCTTCTGCTGGACGGCACTCGCATCGAACCTGTTGATGGTGGCGGCGTTCCCGGTGCTCACCGCGCTCTTCGCGATGCTTCTTCTCGATCGCTACCTTGGCTTCCACTTCTTTACCGTGGATGCCGGCGGCAACGTGATGATGTATGTGAACCTGTTCTGGGTCTGGGGCCATCCCGAGGTCTACATCCTGGTCCTGCCTGCATTCGGCATCTTTTCCGAGGTGGCCGCGACCTTTTCTGGCAAGCCGCTGTTCGGTTATCGCTCGATGGTGCTCGCGACCATGGCGATCTGCGTGCTCTCCTACACGGTCTGGCTCCATCATTTCTTCACGATGGGCGCCAGCGCGAGCGTCAACGCCTTCTTCGGCATCACGAGCATGATCATCGGGGTGCCGACAGGCGTCAAAGTGTTCAATTGGCTGTTCACGATGTACGGCGGCCGGGTCCGGTTCACCGTGCCGGTGTTGTGGACGATCGGCTTCATGGTGTCGTTCGTGTTCGGCGGCCTGACCGGCGTGCTGCTGGCGTTGCCTCCGGTCGATTGGCAGGTCCACAATACTGTCTTCCTGGTTGCCCATTTCCATCATGTCATCATCCCGGGCGTCCTGTTCGGGTGCATGGCCGGCTACAATTACTGGTTTCCAAAGGCATTCGGCTTCAAGCTGGATGAGCGCTGGGGCAAGGCGGCCTTCTGGTGCTGGTTCATCGGCTTCCATCTCGCGTTCATGCCGCTCTACGTGACGGGGCTGATGGGCATGCCCCGCCGTCTGCAGCACTCCGATGTCCTCTCCTGGCAGCCCTGGCTCTTGGTCGCCGAGGTCGGTGCACTGGTCATCCTGGCCGGAATCATCTGCCAGGTCGTCCAGATCGTGGTGTCCATTCGTCATCGTGAGCAACTGCGCGACACGACCGGCGATCCGTGGAACGGCCGCACCCTGGAGTGGGCGACCGCATCGCCACCGCCGGCCTGGAATTTCGCGGTCCTGCCGCGCGTCGATGGGCTTGATGCCTTCTGGGCACACAAGCAGCGCGTGCTTGCGAAGCAGGAGCTGCCGCTGCGGCAGCACTCGTACCAGCCGATCGAGCTGCCCAAGAACACTCCGACCGGTGTCGTGACCGCGTTCTTCGCAGTGGTCACCGGCTTCGCCCTGATCTGGCACATCTGGTGGATGGCGGGCTTCGGAGTTGTCGGCGCGGCCGCGACGTTGCTGGCCTTCATGTTCCGCACAAAGGACGAAGTCGAGATTCCCACAGATGAGATCGAGCTGTTCGATCGCGCGCACCCGGTGGAGGTATCGCCATGAACGTCGCAGTTGAGATGGATGCAGTCCGCAAGAGCGAGCTGCTGAATGTCAGTGAAGTGGGTCCCGCACCCAAGCGCGTCGTCGCCGGCTTCGGGTTCTGGATCTTCCTGCTGAGCGACATCGTGATGTTCTCGGCGCTGTTTGCGAGCTATGCCGTTCTCACAAAAGCGAGCGCGGGCGGTCTAACCGGTGTTCAGCTGTTTGACCAGCGAAACGTCGCACTGGAGACCGCCCTGCTCCTGCTCTCCAGCTACAGCTGCGGAATGATGTCGCTCGCCATCAATTCGCGGCGATATCTCGCGACCTTCCTTGGCGCCGCGGTGACGTTCCTGCTGGGAGCGGCTTTTCTTGCTCTAGAGCTCCGCGAATTCCAGGGCATGATTGCGTTGGGAGCGACGCCCCAACGCAGCGCCTTTCTGTCCGCGTTCTTCACGCTGGTCGGCAGTCACGGGCTGCATGTGACGGTTGGCCTTGCCTGGCTGGTTCTCATGATGGTTCAGCTGTCATTGAGGGGTTTTCAGGACGTCGTCGTACGTCGCCTGCACTGCTTCTCCCTGTTCTGGCACGCGCTCGACATCATCTGGGTTCTGATCTTCACCGTTGTCTATCTGATGGGAGTCCTTCCATGACCATGACCACCGAAACACATTGGGACGTTGCACCGGGAGACAGGCCGACGATTCCGGCCTCGGAGCAAGGCGCGTCTTCGGGCTTCCTTGTGTACACGATCGGGTTGTTGCTGGCCGTGATCCTGACGGTCACGTCCTTCTGGGTGGCCAACACCTCGGCAATCTGGGCGCCCGGCGTGCCGGCGGGCCTCGCCGTTCTTGCCATCGCGCAGATGGGCGTGCACCTCGTGTTCTTCCTCCACATCACGACCGGACCGGACAGCACCAACAACGTCCTGGCGCTCGCATTCGGCGTGCTCATCGTCTTCCTGGTGCTCGGAGGATCGCTCGTGATCATGGCCGACCTGAATCAGAACATGATGGTGCATGGCGAGATGGTGAACTTGCAAATGCAGCGCTGAGAAGCGGGACATCGCCCCGCGATCGGATCCAACAGTCGAGGAAGGAGCGCGCAGTGCCATTCGCCGCCGACGTGAGGCAGCATCGCTGTCCGATCTTTGTGGCAGTCGGGCAACGAGCCGACGAATTGGCTCGTGGCTCCTTGCTCCTGCGAAAGCTCAACCGTAGGCTCTGGGGAGGGAGGCTGCCGTGAAGATAGGGCGTGTCGCACTCGGCGTTTGTTTCTGCCTTGCCATGGGACGGAACGCGTCGGCGTACACCGGATTGAGCCACTTCGGTTATCTTGCAGCCGAACAGCCCGCGACAGAACAGAAGCCTGCGGCTGCACCTCGCAAGGGAAAAAAGTCGGGCCGGCCACGCCAGGCCGCGATCAAGCCCGTTGATCCCTGGCAGGCAGTACCCACGAAATACGCGTCCCTGGCAAATCTGGCTCCCGGCCTCTTCCCCTTCTTCAACAATGGACCGGTGTTCGGGCTTCCGGGAACGGTGACCGGCGACATCTGGAACCGTACTCAGCTCACCGGCGACTGGGGCGGAGTGCGAACGGACTGGGCTCGCAATGGCGTTTTCATCGACGTCTATTCGACGAGCTACTATCAAAATGTAACGTCTGGTGGACTAAAGACCGGCGGCGCCTTTGTGCAGAATACACAGGCCTCGCTCAATATCGACACCGGGCGTGCTGGTCTCTGGTCTGGCGGCCTGCTGCATCTGACCCTGCAATCGCGCTATGGCGACCTTCCCGCGAATACCTTCACGGTAGGCGCAACGACTCCCCAGTACATGGGGCTGGTTCTTCCCGACCCGCTTCGCCCAAATGATGTCCTGCCCGCCCAATTCTTTATCACCCAATCACTCAGCAAGGAGATCAGCGTCCTTGTTGGCAAGGTAACCGTCGTCGACCTTGCGGATCAAACTATGTTCGGCAACAACTCCAAATACTACTTTGCCAATTTCAACTTCAATAAGAGTCCGGCAGCGCTCAATTACTTCAACGCTGTTTCATGGACGGCAGTGGGCGCGTGGTCGCCCAGTCCACAGCTTGTCGTTTACGGCGGTGTATTCGATCCGAATTCCAGGGCAGACAACTTCGCCGACCATGCCTTCGACAAGGTCAATCTTTATCTCACCGCGATCCTGTCCTACACGGTTGGCGGTCTTCCCGGTCAATTTGCACCGGCCTTCAACTGGTCCAACAAGCCGAAAATCGATCTCGCGTCACCCTTCGGATCCTTGACGACGCCCGCTGCCGCAACCCAGGCCGTTGGTGCTTTGTTGGGTGCTTCCCCGTTTGACGGTTTACCTGCCAATTTCAAAAATGAGAGCTGGGTCGCGATTGCCAATTTTTCGCAATATCTTTACGTCGTTGACGACGCCACCACGACCTCCCAGAAGCTGAAAAGTGGTGAGCCGATCCGTGGCATTGGAATCTTTGGCAGGGCCGGATATGGCCCACAAGTTACGAACCCCATTACCAACTACGCAAGCGTCGCGCTTATTGCAGAGGGTCTCTACAGTGGAAGGGAATACGATAGTTTTGGAGTGGGATACTACTACAACAGGATCAGCAGCAATCTGAAAGCGGACATCACGCAGCTGACACTGGGAACCACCACTGCGAGCGACGAGAGCGGCATTGAAGTCTTTTACGATTTTGCAGTGACGCCGGCTATCCGATTGATTCCCAGCTATCAGCACATATGGCATCCCCTTGCTGCCCAGGTCGCCAAGGGCCAGAATCACTCCGACGTCTTTCAGACGCGCCTCACTGTGGCTTGGTGAATGACGAAACGTAACAGAAATGGGCTCGTTGATTGAAGCCAGCTGCTCCATTCACTTGCCTGCTGCCGCGTGTCGGTCGTCGTTTCCAGCTGAACCGGCACCTGCGGCTTCAGGCCGCGAGACGCTGCTCTTGCTCGGCGTCTGCCAAAGGCTCGCCGACTGCCTTGCAGAGGAAACGAGCGAGCGCCGCCTTCCGAGAGCCGCGGTCAAGTGCGTACGCGGTCTGCTTGAATTCAACGCCGTTGAGCAAGCCCTGGACATAACCCGAGATCGTGTCCGCTGCCATGATCAGCGCGGTATCAAGCGTATGAATGTACTTGCTCGTAACCGATCCCTTTGCGTGCCCGACAAGGGCGGCGATCGTGACCTCGGTGAACCCGAGGTCGTTCGCGATGCTTGCGAAGCTGTGTCGCAATACATGCGGCGTGATATCGGCGAGTGAAGTATTGCGGAAGATTTTCTCCCAATGATTGGGAAAGCTGCCGAACGCATTGTCGTCGCCGTGGCCTGGGAAGACGTAACTGCCGGCTTTGACCATCCATCGCCGTTCCAGAAACTCCACCACCGGCAACCCGATGGCCCGGGTGGAGGCTCCCTCCTTACTTTCGGCCAGACGCAAGCAGCTCGCCTCCATATCGGCTTCTGCCCACCGCAGCTTGACCATTTCCGAACGTCGGCATCCGGTCAGAGCAATCTGACGGATGATGTCGGTCGTCATCTGGTATCTCTCGTCCTCGGCCGCTTTACGCAAGATTCCGCCGAGGGTGCGATACTCAGCTTCGGTCAAGCGGCGGTTGCGAACCCTGTCCTTCGGTTTGCGAATCCCATGCGCGGGGTTTGTCTCGATGATGCCGGCCTCCCCGGCATAGGTGAGAATGCCTCCGAGCAGACCGACCGTCCGCGTGGCAGTGCCAACTCCACCTCGAACGATCGCTTTGCCGCGGAGCTTCTTGGTCTTGACGCTGACACGCGTCTTGCCGGCCTTGATGTCCTTCAAGACCTTGTTGACGTCGGCTTTGACGAGATCCTTTACACGCCGCGTACCGATGAGCGGCAGGATATGGCGGTGTATGCGGCCAGTGTCGGTGACGATTGTCGTCGCCTTCTTCGGGCGCCCGCCCTTTCCGAGTATGAGGCCCGCCTTTAGGTCGTTGAGATAGAGGTCGCACAGCTCTTTGACAGTGATCGCCTTGTGATCGAGCTGGCGCTCCTCGGCCGGATTGTCGCCTTGCGCAACCCGGCCTAGCTGAACCTTCGCCTCTTTCCTCGCAAGCTCTGGCGTCCAGACGCCATGCTGCCCGATCGTGTAGCGGCGCGAACGACCGGCAGATCGATATTGAATGAGATAACTGCGCTTGCCTGACGTGAATACGCGTAGACCGAATCCAGGCAACTCGTCATCCCAGATGACGTAGTCTTTGTCCTGTGCTGCCGCGGCGTCGACAATACGCTTAGTGAGCTTTGCCATCGAATTTCTCCGACTTGAAGCCCGTCTCCCGCGTAAGCACCACGTAAGCAGTTGGAAGGAAATCGGGGCGTGCGGCAGGATAGGCGTTACGGCCGCCGATTCCAGTTTCCCTAGTAATTCGAGTAGCATAGCGAAGCATTACTTGCCCCATCGCATTTTTGCGTAGGGCAGCCTAAATTGCTCCGAAGGCAAAGGTCACACGTTCGAATCGTGTCGGGTGCGCCAGCAAGTTCAAGCAGTTGTACGATTTTCGCCGTTTCGAAGGTGAGCCCGGGTAAGCAAGCCGAACGGCCGCACTAGCCTTTAACGATTCCGGTTATCTCAAGGCTGAACGCGACCGAACAGCTTGTTCGCGAGATCGGCCGAGGCATGAGCCTTGCCGACAAAGGCGGACAGATAACCAAGCACTTCGCCGGTTGCAGAGAGGATTGCGTCGCCCTCGACGCGGTAAGTCTCGCCGTTCTTGCCGATGAGCTTACCATCCTTGACCGATCCGATTGCCTCGCCGGTTTCAGGGTGAAGAACAACACCATAGGCTTCCATCGCGTCGCTCCTCAGCTTTGGCTGTATTGATCGCCGACCGGCACGATCGGCGGCTTCGGCGCCGCGACGGCGAAGGTGATCGGGTTCACGCTCAGGGCGATACTGCCGGGGCTTAGCAAGCCGGTGCTGCCGGCTGTGACGGCGATCTGCGCCATCTGCTTCACAGGCGGCTAAAGATACTCGAAATGGCTGCCGGCAAGCTAGGCGCTGAAGGCGGTGCCGAGAATGACGGGCGCTAATGGGCTACCAGTACGCTGTCTGATCGACATGTCCATGTACTCGAATCAATAGCGCTACCACCTGAACAATACGCTCCCGCGCAGTCCGGGGCGTCACAGGGACGTGAGTGCCCCGCGCCGACCGACCTCACTTGGCATCAGCCCGATCTTGGTTGGGAGGGTTTTCAACACCCACGAAACGCAATAGATCGCGGCCGCCCCGAGCCAGCCGCGAAGCCCCTCGCGCACGGCTCAGGTTGCAGAATTTCCCTCGGAGGTGACATGCAGGATCTTGTCACCCCTTCGGACGCAGCCATCGTCAAAATGGAATCCGAACAAGGTCTCGGCCTCATCTCCGAAGACGGTCAAATACCGGATTTGACCGTGAACGATAATCCGCGCGTCACCCTTGGCGATCGCCATCGCCTGTTCCTGTGTCAGAGGCTCGGTTGAAATCAGTTTTATGCTCTCGACAGCCCCGCTGCCGAGAGAGGAGCTCGACCTGGGCCCAGACTGTTTGAGCGTGAGGGGCCGTTTGTCGCTCTTGAGGCGATATTTGAGGGCTGCCACAAACGTCGTGTTATGCGAGGGCGTCTGGCCACTGTTCTTGGCAACGACAGAGATAGAGACCGGCTTGCCGACTTCGTACTCTTCTGTCCGGCAATTTTGGACGGAGACATAGGCCCGCAATTGCAATCCGGCGTTCCGATCTGCACTTTTGACCAAGGCGCGCGTGGCTAGCCATAACGCCACAGTCGCCAGGAACAGCAGGAACGTGAAGCCGACCAATAGCGTATCGCTTACCTTGAGGCGATAGCCGTAGATGGCCGGCCAATATTCGTCTCCTTCCGGCGTGGCTTCTCTGATCAGATCAGGCCTTTTTCCCCCGAGCACGGCTCCTTTCTCGAGATCAGCTTCGGCGAACTTCTGTTCGTAAACGGGGTTCGCCTGCTTTTCCGTTGTATTGGGTCCATAGACTCCCCAAAAGACGCTTCCGCCGAGCGCGAAGCCCATTACAAGAGCAAACAAGGGCCAAATCAGAGAGCGAGGCGTCATGGCAATTTGCATTGATGTGAAAAACTCAGTTCTGAAGCTAAAGTTGACTTAGAGCCCGCGTTTTGCGGCTCCAAGGCCTCTCTCACCCACGACCGGCAGTAGCTTGAAGGCGCTCCACGTCGCTAGTAATCGATAATTTGCGCCATATTTGCAATGCCGCTTTGATCGCGGGATGTGGCATCGAAAGATCACCCTGGGCGAAATGCGCGAGATCGGATGTCCGACCGGGGCGATTATGGAGCACTAGCAAGTACCGCCCGCACCCAGAGCGCAGCCGTGGGATTGTCAGGAAAAGCCCCAGCTGAAACCTCACGGACAATCAGATTGGTCCCCGGTGGGAGCATAACACCGGTTTCGTCATTAGGAGAGATCACACCCGAAGCTTCCTGCTGAACGTCCCTTCGCCAACCCGGAAGCCGCTGCCGGCAAGCCCGTCGAGCTTGCCGCCGGCATCGAAGCCGTCCAGGACGGCCACATCCCATCTCGGGAAGATCAACGCGCCGTTTCTCTACGCTTAAGGCCAACGGGCCCGAGTTTGGCGCCGGGATCAAACACGCGGTCGAACGCGGTTGGCTCGAGCTGCACGAGAGCGGGACCTATGTCCGGCTCCTGAAGGTCGACGCCGCGGGACATCAATCGGAATGAAAAAGAAACCCGCCTCCGAGTTAGGGAAGAACTGCACGAAATGCGTCCGAAGGCGGGGGCACGAGGACTTAAGTATTGCCATAACATCGAATGACAGTCCGTAAGCCCGCCATCCGACCAGATCAAACTAGCAGGACACCTTGGGAAAAAGTGGTAATTGGGTCTAGCGTGACTCTTGGACGCACCTCTGTGAGGTTGCTGGCCTTTCGAAGATCCGATCGAGGTTAGCCGGGCGCAAGCTGGTCACGCTGCGCGATGCGAGTACATCGCCAAGCTGCCCAAGGCCGTGCACAACGCGCCTTTCATCAAGACTGCCGTCGTGCAGGGGGTTACCGACGGCGCGACGGCTGGCAGAAGCACTGGATCAAGGTGAAGAACCGGAGCCACCCCGCGATGGGGCGCGAGATCTGAGGGCACCTACGTTTAAGCAGTACAGGTCGTGAAACTGCGAGGTATATTCATTTTTGATACGCATGACCAAACCGGATACGGTCGCCAACGTGAAGGACTCATAGACCCGCGATCTCTTAAGGCACCGAGGAACAGTGAAGTGTTGCGAGCGTTGAATTGCGGCTGGAGGCACAGCTGTGATCCGTTATTTTTTCGACATCAGGGACGGAGCCGCGCTTTATCCGGACGAAGAAGGCCTAGAACTGGCGAATCAAAGATCCGCCGAGCGGGAGGCGGTTAATACGTTGGCTGACATGGCGAAGGATCCGCTCGGTATGCGCGATCAGCAGGACATCGCTATCGAAGTCCGCACAGAGGTTGGACCGGTTTTTCAAATCGCCCTCGTATTCGGAGCGAACCGGTTGAAGAACTAGTGAAAATCCGAAGGCATCCCGCCCATGACGCGGATTCGGCGCCGGCAACAGATAGCGGTCGAGGGCGGCTGACTGGAGGCGCACGCGAACGGGACCATGCCGAACCCGCGAACCCAGGGCCTAGGGTTGCAGCATCAAGAGGATGCGATGGCGGTCTTGCTGGCGCCGCCGCTGGCTCTCACGCAACGCCTCCAATTCAGCCTCAGCGTAGCAGGTATCTTGATTCTGTCGTTTCAGACTAACTAGCAGCGCCTCTTGCTCTGCTAAGCGCCGCTCGCACCCAACTACCTCACGCTCTACCTGCCTCAACTCATCGAGAAGTGCGTCATTAATCATCATCATCAAACACGCTGACTCTGCCGACTGGTCCAAGGCAGGGCCCGCGCGGAGAGCCCCGCAAATTGAGACTACCCCGCCTCGCCAGGTCTGGAGAGTTCACTAACGCACACAACCCACATTAAATTTCAAATCCTCCAAGTTCAGTTTTCGATGCGGTCAGCACAGCTCTAGGAACCTAGGATGCTCTCTACACTTGCTTCTTTTTCTTCTCTTCCCAGGGAGCTCCCATGGCCAAAACGAATTGCTTGATTGTGCGAGCCGTCGGAAGTCAACTAGATCAACTGCGCGGAGAGGCATCCCGCCTTTCCCGAGGAAATAAGATCGACTGGTGGGTTGAGCGCGGCGACATTGGGACGCGGTTTTGCTTTGAGACCGCTGAAGCGAAACAAGCGTTTGCGTCAATCTGCGAAAACTTCGCAGTTGCTTGTAGGGAAGTCTAGCGAACGGTGTAGCAGGCCCGCCCGCGTGAACGGTGGCCTGTTCGAGTTTCACTTTTTCAGGCAAAGACCGATTGTCGGCGGGGTCCCGCACTTCGCGCCGTCCGCGGTTCCTCCACTTGGACAGAACACGGAGACAAGGGTTTCGTTGCTGTCGCAGTTGACGGCGCCGTCGGTCTGCACCGTTCGGATATTGAACGACGCTGGATCGCCCTTGTCGCCCTTGTCACCTTTCGGTCCCTGGGGTCCTTGTGGTCCCTGCGCGCCGGCTGGGCCTTGGGCACCTGGCACACCCTGAATCCCTTGGGCACCTTGCGGGCCGGCCGGCCCCTGCGGTCCTGGATCACCTTTCGGTCCAGGCTCCCTGCCACATGCTGCAAGTACGAGCGCGGCAGTCATCACGGCTACCGTAATCACTTTACGCATTGCGATCCTCCCGACGAGCGAAAAACAGTAAACGTAGCGGCAAAATGACACGATGGCCAACAGCGGAGCTTGTGGTGCAATGCGTTAGCCTCTGTGGTCAGGCTTTGATCCGTAAGGGTCGGAGATTTCCAATGTCAGATGCAACGCGATTTCAGTATACGAGCTCCTCGGTTCCGAAAGCTTACGATGAGTTCTTCGTGCCGCGGTTATTCGAGCCATGGGCAATACTGTTGCTCGATGAGGCCAATCTTCAAAGTGGCGAGGCCGTCCTGGACATCGCCACTGGTCCCGGGACGGTTGCACGACTCGCTGCAGCACGAGTTGGGCCCAAGGGCCGCGTCGTGGCGATCGATATCGCACAGCCAATGCTGGACATCGCTAAGGGCAAAGCGCCGCTCCTAGATGCTGCCCTGATTGAATATCTGCAATCTCCGGCCACGCAACTGCCATCCGAGGCCGGCGTGTTCGACGCGGTGTTGTGCCAGCAGGGATTGCAGTTCTTTCCTGATAGACCGGCCGCCCTGAGAGAGATGCATCGAGTACTGAAGCCAAATGGACGTGCGGCAATGGCCGTGTGGGCGGAGCTTGAACGCAATCCGATATTCGTAGCGTACCATACAGCCCTGCGTGCCACAGTGCCCTCCGAGCTGTCCGATTTAGCGACAGCACCGTTCAGTTTCTCAAGCGGCACGGCGTTGAAGGCCGCAGCCGAAAATGCGGGTTTCCGCCAAGTCCGTTTGTTGACGCCGAAGCTGCTCATGGTGTTGGAGGGTGGGTTGGAGCAAGCAGTACAATCCTTCGCTGCCACGCCAATATCGCCGAGTGTTGCAGCACTTCCCCAAGACGTTCAGGAAGCTTTCTTTGCCCGCGTGCGGCACGAAATGACTCCCCTCTTAAGGGAGGGCAAGGTGGTCGGGGAAATGCATTCAAATATCATCATAGCCAATCGCTAACTTCACGCCCGATCCATGCTGGTGAGCGGCCGACATGTCAAAGCAACGCAAGGATGTTTGGGCCAGTGGAAACGCCTACGCGCCGAAATTTATAGAGCCTGAGCATGATCTCCGCGCAAACCCGTTCCGCGTTTGTCGCGGGGGAAAACCGCTCCACACTTTTTCGGATCATGGACTGGGTTCGCAGCCGTGGCGCCTCAGTTGCGCTGGATCAGGTCCCAGCGGTTGCCACAGATATCCCTGAAAACCGCGACGACCCCATAGGCCTCATACCGCGGCTCTTCGACGAAGCGCACGCCGGCTGCGATCATGCGCGCATGATCGCGACCAAAATCATCCGTCTCCAGGAACAGAAAGACCCGCCCGCCGGCCTGGTCACCAATGCGCGCTACTTGGGCCGGATTGTCAGCCCGCGCCAATAGCAGGCCGGAGCCGGCGCCCCCCGTGGGCGCACGACCACCCAACGCTTGCCGCCGCCAAGCGGCGTGTCCTCGCAGAGCTCGAAATCCAGGGCACCGGTGAAGAAGGCGATCGCCTCGTCATAGTCCGCGACTACGAGGCTGACGAGGGAAAGCCGCTGATTCATCGTCCAACCAAGGGAGTTGCGCGACGTTGGCTGTCAAGAAGGGCAGGATACCATGATATCGGCTCGGTCAGGCGGCAGCGCGATGTGGCGTGCTGCAGCGTGAGTGCATGTAGCCGCTCAATTCCAGAGCCGGCGCACCTCCTCCAGTCAGCCAATGGTGTGTGCATTGCAAAACGGCATAGAGGCCCTAGCGCATTTCCTTCCGCGGGTGCATGCTGCCTTTCGCGGGGCTATGAGGAGGCTTGGCGATGCGTCACCCATCCAAACCGCTACTCGACAAGGCATTCGCTTACAAGGCCGGCGCGATCGGTCTCGGGTTGCTTCCCATAGCTATGGCGTTCGCTGCAGTCCTTATACCCTGATCGCGGCGTCGGACCCGCGAGCGCGACTTCGCAAGGCTTTCCACACCTGCGACCAGCAGTGGGCTTGCACTGCGCGGGTCCACTAGGAGTTTATCATTTGCCAGCCAGTTTCGGACGTCGCTGATCGCGGCATGCACCGCCCTCGCCCGCCGCAACGAGGGCGTTCCTTGTCGTGCGACTCGACTGGTCTACTTCGGCAATGCGCCGTTGTCGCGAGCGGACGGTGCCTGCCTCAGAGCGGGCAAGCTGTGCCCGGCGCCGGCGCGCACCCCTGACCAGGAATGATCGGTTGTGGCGTCGGAAGCGGCGGCCACGGATGAATCGGCACCGGATGGATCGGCACCGGATCGACCGGGATATGTGGCGGCCACCACGGCAACGGCGGAGGGCCGATGTGCACGGGAGGCAGCGGACCGATGATGATCGGCAAAGCGGGGTTCGCGGCATTACTGTCGGCATGCGCGACGCCGACCAATGCGCTCACAACGAGGGATGAGAGGCAGAACGCACGGAAAATCATTGTCGTCGGCTCCTGACTAGGCGCACGGCCAATACGATCGTGCCAAGCAAGAATTCCATTGCGCATCGCCAGCGCCAAGCCGGACATGAGAGCTAGAGATAAACGACTAGTCCCAAACAACTAGCCGCTCACCGAGGCGCAGCCGCAATCGAAAGCCCAGTTTGATGGACCGATTCTGCGGCGCGGCGGCAAGCTGACGGAGACACCGTCGAGCTTCCCGAGGTCTCTTTCAGTTTCAGTGCTTGCTCGGTTCGAACATCACGATCACGCCGGTGGGCTCCGGCTCGTGCGCCCTGAGGCTCGTCAGTTCCGGGGCGGTTCGGTCAGCGAGACCGTTGGTCTGTTCTTGAATACGTCGCCGATGGCGCGAAAAAAAATCGATACATGGATCGATACATGGAAGGTGCTTTTGAGGGTAACACGCGAGCGTTGAGTAACGCGCTGTCGCGGGCAACCGCCGGTTCGGTCGCAAAGTCGCGACGAGCGGCATCACTGACGCGTCTCGCGTCCAGTCGTCATCGACCGCGGCACGCCCATCAGCGCGCCGACGGCCGTCGCGGTCGCGCAAACTCCTTCAATGCTTGCTCGGCTCGAACACCACGATCACGCCGGTCGGCTCCGGCTCGTGCGCCCTGAGGCTGGTCAGCTCCGGATCGCTCCAGTCGGCAAGGCTGACGACTTCGCCGGTCCGGCTCTCCATCGCGGATGAGTCGGTGGGCTCCAGCACTTTCAGTCCGCTCTCGTCGACGAAGAACGTATGATCTCCGAACAGGCTGTTGAGCTGAGGCACGGCCGGGTGTCCGTCGGGAAGCACCTGGGCGTCCAACTGTCTCATGGTCTCCTTGACCTGGATGGCGTTCAGCTTCATGAGCCGCTCCATTTCGCGCTTGTGTGGTGTCCCTGGCGTCGCCGTGGCGGACTTTGTTCCAGCACTGGCCGCCCCGGCTTAGACTCCCGAACAGATCGCACGCGCAATTGTTCCGCAGCGCCTCCACGTCCGAGGCGATCGGTTGCGTCCGCCGTGCTCGTGGCATGATTGGGGCGACATCGAGATGGCAGTCGCACGTGGTCCAAAACGCGGCGGCGGTTGCATTCTCAAGAGGCGGCTAAAGATCAAGACGCGTCTAGAGATCGAAATTGGTCGGCAGCATGACCACATCGCGAATGGTCATGCCACGCGGGCGCGTCAGCATGAACATCACCACATTGGCGACCTCGCTGGCTTCGAGCAGGCTTCCGGAGGCCCTCGCTTCCTCCAGCTTCTCCGGCGGCCAGCCCGCGATCAGTGCGGTGATGACGGGACCGGGCGAAATCGATCCCACGCGGATGCCGTGCTTGATCACCTGGCGTCGCACGGTCTGCACGAAACAGTTGATCGCCCATTTGGACGATGCATAGACCGGCTCCCACGGTGTCGGAAAATGCGCCGCGAGCGAACTCGTGATGATGATGTCACCCGTCCGGCGCTCGATCATGTGAGGCAGCACGTCGTGGACATTCTTCATCACGACGTTGACGTTCAGGTTCAGCATCCGGTCGATCGCGATGCTGTCGGCCTCGACGAGATCGCCGCCAATGTACGTGCCCGCATTGGCGTGCAGGATGTCGAGCTGACCGGTCTTCTCCAGAACGCGCGGCAAGAGCGTGGCGCACTCCCTCGGGTCCAGCAGGTCGATGACGAGCGGGATCGCGGCGTCGCCGTGCCTGTCGCAAATGGCCTTCAGGGCTGCGGCGTCGCGGTCGACCAGCACCACGCGCGCGCCTGCGGCCAGCATCGCCTCGGTGCTCGCCAGGCCAATGCCCGACGCAGCCCCTGTCACGACGGCAACCTTGCCTTCCAGATCTCCTGCCATGGGCGCTTCTCCCTTGCTGGGCGCTTCTTCAGGCGCCCGCCGTGGCGCGGGGCCGTCACTCCCCGCGGTTTTCCCCGACCGATAACGCGCAGATGCGCGAGAGGTGCGTGTAGGGCAGGCCCGTCTCATTGGCCCAGGCATTGAACTGCGCCTGCACCTTGGCGAGATCGCCCTTTGACTTCACCTCCTCGGCGATGTCGAGGCCGGCATCGCGCAGGCACGCGACGACGTCCCTGGAGGTGACGAAGCCGTCCCAACCGACGAAGCGCAGCAGCATCTGGCCGGTGTTACCGCCCAGCCGGCTGCCACGCTTGGCAAGCAGATCGAGCAGGCCGACCTCGTCCGAAGCCGGCCATTTCGCCAGAAATTTTCCGAAGCTGCCATGCTCCTTGGCGATCTCCTGCACGAAGGTGGCATTCTCGCGCACCGACAGGATCTTTGCACCGTTGCGCACGATGCGGGCGTCGCGCATCAGGCCTTCCCAGTAGTCCTCGGGCTGAAAGGTCAGCTTGGCCGGCTGGAAGTGCAGGAAGGCCTGCTCGAAGCCGTCCCATTTTGAGTGGATCACGCTCCAGGCAAAGCCGGCGCAAAATACCCGCTTCGTCATCTCCGCGAGAATGCGATCGTCAGGCAGCTTTGTCAGCGCCTTTGCATCGGGCTTCGCCGGCAGGAGCTTCTCGAGCTGCTTGGGCCCGCCCTTGCGCTTCTCGGCGCGGGCGCGAATGGTCTTGAACGAGGTCATGCGATCACCTGCCATGAGGCCGCGCTACGACACCAGACTTCGCCGGGGAGGTCCAGCCCTTGCCAATTTGCCGCGGCTGCGGGCCGGCCACGCTGGTCTGCTTCTTGCTTTTCCGATGCGGAATTCCCGCGTTTTCTCATTTTCTGACCTGACGGATTTTCAATGCGCTGCCTGGTCGTCGCCGACCTACATTACTCGCTGCCGCAGCTCGACTGGCTCGTCAGCGCGGCGCCGCAATTCGACCTCGTGATCTTCGCCGGCGATGCGCTGGACATCTCCTCGCAGGTGGATTTTCGCGCGCAGATCGTGGTGGTGAAAAAATACCTCGCGATGCTGGCGCGTCAGACGCGCGTCATCCTGTGCTCGGGCAATCATGACCTCGACGAGCGCAGCGCCGAGGGCGAGAAAATCTCGCGCTGGATCACGGAGGCCCGCGAGCTCGGCATTGCCTGCGACGGCGACGACCTGAGGATCGGCGACACGCTGTTCACGGTCTGCCCGTGGTGGGACGGCCCGGTGGTCAAGGCGCGGATTGCCTCGCAACTGAGCGAGGCCGCCACAAGACGACCGCAGCGCTGGATCTGGGCGCATCACGCGCCACCTGCGAATTCGCCGACGAGCTGGGGCGGCAAGCGCTTCTTCGGTGACGTCGATCTGGTGCAATGGATCGCGCAGTATCAGCCGACGATGGTGATCTCCGGCCATGTGCACCAATCGCCCTTCATCACCGACGGCGCGTGGTACGACCGGCTCGGCACCACCTGGGTGTTCAACGCAGGCCTCCAGCATGGCCGGCCACCGACCCACATCGTGCTCGATCTCGACGCGGGCAAAGCGTTCTGGCTAGCGGCAGGCGAAGCGCAATGTATCGATCTCGATGCGGCCCTGCGGCGGCCCGCGTCGGCAGTCGCCGAGCCGCCGGACTGGCTCACATTCTTGGATCGGATTGCCGATCCGAGCCTGGCGAAACCTCCTGCGACGGCAGGTTGATCATGCTTTGCAGGACGTCGCCGACCATCGCCAGATGGTTGCCTTGCCCGGCATATTGCCGCTTGAGATCGGCAAGATAGGTGTTGGCGACGTTGAGCCGCTGCGCCAGCATACGCGCAAGCAGAAGCGCGACCTCGGGCTCCTGGATCAGGAACGAGGCGGCATCGTCGAACTCGTAGATGACGGAATCGGCGCAGGCGCGCACCGTCGCGGTGTGCGGCTGTTGGAGCAGTACCGACATCTCACCGAATACGGCGCCGGGCTCGGCGATGGTCGCAACCACGGTGCCGCCCTTGATCACCTCGAGCTTGCCTTCCATCAGCACGTAGAGATGCCCCGAGGCGCCGCCCTCGGTCAGGATCAGCGCGCCGGCTGCGACCCGCCGCTCCGTTCCGCTCCTGCAATAGTCCAGCACCGCGCGCATGTTGATATCCCCGTCCGTGCCAGACTAGGCACCGATGCGATCGGCGTCGAAGGGATAAAAGCGGCGAAGCTGCTCAACTTTTCGGCATCAGTGGCCATACCGCATCGCATCACAGGCTCGGCGCCGGCTCCAGCGGCAAGGACTGCAAGCCACCGAAGCGGCGTTCGCGCCGATGGAAGGAGGCCAGCGCCTCGGCGAGATCGCTGGCCTCGAATTCGGGCCACATCCGCTCGGTGAAATGCAGTTCGGCATAGGCGCCCTCCCACAGCAGGAAGTCCGACAGGCGCTTTTCGCCGGAGGTGCGGATGATGAGATCGACATCGCGCAAGAACGCTTCGCCGGTGACGAGCTGCGAGAAGGCCTCTCGGGTGAGGCTCGTCAGCGCGGCCGCCTTGGCGGCGGCGTTGAGGATGGCGTCGCGCGCCGAATAATCGACGGCGATGCGCAAATGCAGCGCTTTGCCGTGGGCGGTTGCGCGCTCGGCGCCGGCGATTGCCGCGGCAATGCCCTCGGGCAGGCGGTCGCGACGGCCGATCACCGAGAGCCGGACGCCGTTCTTGACCAGGCTCTGCACCTCGTTGGCGAGATAGAAGCGTAGCAGCGTCATCAGGGCCGCGACCTCGGCCCTCGGCCGGCGCCAATTGTCGGTCGAGAACGCATAGAGCGTCAGGGTGCCGATGCCTTGCTTGGGTGCGGCTTCGACGATGCGCCTGATCGTCTCGACACCGGCTTCGTGGCCGCGGACGCGCGACAGGCCGCGCCGCGTCGCCCACCTGCCATTGCCGTCCATGATGATGCCGACATGAAGCTTGTCGTTTGCCTGCGTGACGTCACTTTGCATTGCAAAGTCTCCGATCAAAAAAGGGGGGGGTCAGGTCGAGATGATGCCGAGGCGGCCGAGCGGCGGCGCCTCGCGGCCGGCGGCCTTGGCGGCATCGCGCACCAGGCGTTCGAGCACGGTGAGATAATCGAGGAACCGGCGGCGGCCGGCCTTGGTCAGCCGGCAGGTGGTGTGGGGACGGTTGCCTTCGTAGCCTTTGGTCACGTCGACGAGGCCGGCCTCCTGCAGCACGGCGAGATGCCGGCTGAGATTGCCGTCGGTCAGGCCGCAGAGCTGCTTGAGATCTGCGAAGGCGAGCCCCTTCGGATGCGCCATCAGCGAGGTCAAAAGGCCGAGCCTTGCCTTTTCATGGATGACGCGATCGAGCCCCTCATAGGAGAAGGGTGCACTTTCAATCTTCGACATCATGGTCTCCGGACGCAACATAGAGAATGCCGGCCATCAGCGACTGCCCGATTACGAAGGGCAGCCCCATGGTCCAGGGCGAGAGCGTGTGAGTCTGGCTCGCCAGCACGACGATCACAAAGCCCGACACGAAATACCAGGCGCCCGCCAGCGCGACACTGCGCGGCAGCGAGCGGACGGAAGCGAAGATGCCGAGCGACACCAGGACCTGCCACAGGCCCGGCAACAGCCAGAGCGTTTCGGCCGCGAACTTCCACAACACCACCGCGAGCAGCACGCCGGCAACGCCAGCCGGCAGGAACTGCTCGATCGCCTGGTGAATCATGACATCGGCAAGACCGGAGTGATGGCGGCGCGAGCGCGCGCGCATCTCGATCCAGATAACGAAGCCCGAGAGGCCGGCCGCAAGACCCCAGCCGAGGAAAAAGGCAAGCGGCTGAGCGCTCGGATCGTCAATAAACCAGTATTGCAGGATGGTGGTGATGAGCGCGAGCGCGCCGGTTGCGACCATCGTCGCGGGACCATAGCCACGAAAGGCGGTGCCGGCTGCGATCTGGCTGCGGATCGCCACGATATCGGCCAGCGCCTTATCGAGATCGCGCATCTGCAACGTCGAACCTCGCTACACCCGCGGACCCCATCCGGGGGCGTCGTTTACTTTGTAATGCAAAGTATACCGTATCGCAAAGTAAAAGCAAGGGCGCCGTCATCCAACCGGGCGACGGCCGGCGCCGAACAACTGCCGGTTGCGCCAAACCGGGTCGTACGGGTAAGGTGTCGAACGAGAAGCGTTCCGGGGCTTTGCAATGTTGAAGTGGGCAGTGGCATGCGTGCTGCACATCGTTCTGATCGGGGTTGTCAATGCCGCGGGGCCGTTCGGATCCGTCAATATCGGCAATTGGATCGGCGGCGCGTTCAGCAATGATGAGTCCGGCGCGTTCTCTCATTGCGCAGCGACGGCGCCGTATGCCAACGGCGTCATTCTGGTCGTCGCCCAGAATGCAGCGGGCTCGTGGCTGCTGAGCTTCGCCAGTCCCGGTTACAAGTTCAACAAGGACGAGAACGCCGCGATCGACGTGACCTTTGACGGCCAGGAGCAAGCGCGCGTGTTTGCCACAGCCAATCGATCCGACATGCTGACCGCGATCATGCCGCCGAACGTGGTGCGGTCGTTTCAGAAGGCGAGCCTGATGGTCGCGACGGCCGGCCGCACCGTCCTGCAATTCCAGTTGACGTCGAGTGGGCCCGTGATCGCGGCGCTGGCCAATTGCGTCACCAAGGTGAAGGCCGACGGGCTAAGCAAGGCCGGCGATTTCACCAAGGTCGCGGCGAAGCCGGCGCCCGCTGACAAGCAGGCGCCGCCCAGCGGCAAACCGGGCAAGACCGGAAGCTACAGCGGCACAGGCTTCGTGGTCAGTGGCAGCGGTCACGTCGTCACCAACAATCATGTGATTGACGGCTGCGTCGGGGACATCAAGGGCAATCTCACCGGCGAAGCGAGGATGGTGCTGCGCGTGGTGTCGCGCGATGCGGTCAACGATCTGGCGCTGCTGCAGGCGCCAGCGACGGCGACGTTCAAGGACTTTGCCAAGATCCGCGATCGTTCAATCCGCTCCGGCGATTCCGTCGTGGCGATCGGCTTTCCATATCATGGCCTTTTGACCTCCGACTTCACGGTCACGACGGGCATCGTGAGTTCGCTCAGCGGCATTCTCAACGACACCCGTCACCTACAGATCAGCGCGGCCGTCCAGCCAGGCAACAGCGGCGGCCCGCTGTTCGACACGTCCGGCCAGTTGATCGGCGTGGTCGTGTCGAAGCTCGATGCCAGGATGCTGATGAGGGCGACGGGAACGATCCCCGAAAACATCAACTTCGCGATCAAGACCGGCGCGATGCGCGACTTCCTCGACAATTCCGTCGTGCCCTACCAGACCGCCGAGCCGAAGGGTGAGCTCAAGACCACCGACATCGCCGGCAACGCCCGCGCCTATACGATGCTGATCTCGTGCACCGGGACGGAGCAGGCCGACGCAAAGCGATAGGTTTGCTGCGCGTTGCCGCAACAAGCGCGACTGTCATTCCCCGCGAAGGCGGGGAATCCAGTACGCCGCGGCCTTTCCGTACTCGTCACGGCCTCTGGAATACTGGATCGCCCGCTTTCGCGGGCGATGACACTGTGGATGTGGACGGCGCCTTGCCACAAGCGTCGCTGAAGACCCAGCAACCCGACCAGCTCAGCCATGGCAGCACGCCGCCTTTGCTGCATCAGGCTCGTACTGGTCGCGTAGCCGCACCCAGTCCATCGGATAGGGCAGGCCTTCCTCGTGACGACCGAGCGGGGTGAGATCGAGATACTGGTAGGCCGCGTTCATCATGTCGAGACCGCGGGCAAAGCACGAGTAAGTGTGAAAGACGGCGCCAGTCTCGTCGCGGAAGAACACGCTGATGCCGGGCAGCTCGGGGCCGTAGAACGGCGTGGTGCCGAAATTGTATTTCGGCTCGCCGTTGTCGATCTCTTCGCGCGTAAACGTTACGCCAAAGTCATGGTTGAAGTCATTGTCATTGTCGCCCGAGGACACCCAGTCGAACGTCCAGCCCATGCGCTTCTTGAAGGCCTCGAGCTTGGCAACCGGCGCGAGCGAGATCGCGACCATGGCGGTATCGCGCGCGGCCAGATGTGGCACCATGCGCTCAAAACCGTCGGCCCAGAACGAGCAGCTCTTGCAGGCCGCCTCCCAATCGGGCGCGAACATGACATGCTGCACGACGAGCTGCGGGCGCCCCTTGAAGAGGTCGGCAAGCGTCACCTTGCCGTTCGCGCCGTCGAACACGTAATTCTTGTCCACCTTGATCCAGGGAAGGTTGCGGCGCTCCTCGGCGAGACGCTCGCGCGCTTTGCTGAACTCTTTCTCATGCGCCAGGTGCGCCTTGCGGGCAACGATCCACTCCTGGCGGGAAACGATCTGATGTTGCTGCATGATGAACTCCGTTGATCAGGCGACGAAGGCGTCGAGCTTGTCGAAGAACGAGCTCCAGCCGCGTTGATGGTTGTCGCGTGCGGTTTCGTCGAAGAACTGGGCATGATGGAAGATCATCAGCGTGCCACCGTTGTCGGGCTTGAACGTGATGGTGACGAGCGACTCGCGTTCCGGCGTCGAGTGCCAAGCCCAGGAGAACACCAGCCGCTCGTTCGGCACGACCTCGCGGTAGGTCCCCCCGGCCTCGAAATATTCGCCGTCGTCGCGGGTGAAGCTGATCCGGTAGCGGCCGCCGGTACGGACGTCGAGGTCGGCCTGCACCGTCGCGGGCTTCATGTTCGGCGGGCCGAACCACTGCGCTAGCTGCTCTGCCTGCGTCCACGCGGCGTAGACCCTTTCCGGCTTCGCGCGGAGCCGGCGCGTGAGGGTGAGGCTTGGACGTTCGCCGGCGCGGGCTGCGGCTGCTTGGTTGACGGCCATGGGTCTTCCTCCACAAAAGCTGCAAGGCGATCGAAATTGTCGGACCAGAAGCGCGCGTAGCGATTGAGCCAGTTCATCGCCTGCTCCATCGGCTGCGCGGTGAGCCGGCAGGCGACCGTCCGCCCGGTCTTCTCCCGCACGATCAGGCCTGCATCCGACAACACCTCGAGATGCTTCATGATTGCGGGCAGCGAGATCGAAAACGGCGCGGCCAGTTCGCTGACCGACAGGCCGTCCTCCTCGCCGAGCCGTGCCAGCAGCGCACGCCGCGTCGGATCGGACAACGCCGCAAAGGTTCGGTCTAGCGTCTCGCTCTGATACTTAACCATGTGGTTTAGTATAGGTGGAAGCAGCCTGCCGTCAAGCGGGAACGCGCATATGGAGGTCCGCACGACTGCGTGATTGCGCGCTCGCCTAAAAATCGGTTCCGGAACGCAAATGAAAAAAGCCCCGCCTCGCGGCGGGGCTTCGTCAGCGTCGACATGCGCGAGCCGGTATCGCTACTCGACCTTCAGGCCGGCGAACTCGACGACCTTCTTCCACTTGTCGGTCTCGGCCTTGATCATGTCGCCGAACGCATCCGGCGTCTGCACGAGCGGCTCGCCGCCGAGCTCGACCAGGCGCTTGGTCATGTCGGGCTCTTTCATGATTGCGTTGATCTCGCCGTTGAGCTTGGCGATGATCTCCTTCGGCGTGTTCTTCGGCGCGCCCATGCCGAACAGCGCACTCGCCTCGTAGTTCGGGACGGTCTCCGCGATCGCCTGCACGTCGGGTAATTGCGAGGAGCGCTCGGCCGTGGTGACGCCGAGCGCGCGAAGCGAGCCAGAGCGGATGTGCTGGATGATCGAGGGCATGTTGTCGAAGATCACCTGCACCTGGCCGCCCAGCATGTCGGTGATCGCGGGCGCCGCGCCGCGATAGGGCACGTGCTGCATCTTGCAGCCGGTCATCGCCATGAACATCTCGCCCGACAGATGCACCGAGGTGCCGTTGCCCGAGGAGGCCATGTTCACCTTGCCGGGATTGGCCTTCACATATTCGATAAATTCGGCGACGTTCTTCGCCGGCACGTCCTTGTTCACGGTCATCACGTTCGGCACACGCTGGAACGACGCTACCGGCGCGATGTCGCGCACGAAGTTGAACTTCAGATTGGCGTAGAGCGAAGCGTTGATGTAATTGGCCGGATTGACCAGCAGCAACGTATAGCCGTCGGGCTCGGCATTGACGACGGACTCCGTGCCGATGTTGTTGCCGGCGCCGGGCTTGTTCTCGATCACGAATTGCTGGCCGAATTTTTCCGACAGCCGCTGGCCGATCAGCCGCGCCAGGATATCGGTGGCGCCTCCCGGCGGATAGCCGACGACCCATTTCACCGGCCGCGCCGGATAATCCGCCGCAAAGGCCCTCGAGAGCGGCGCGGTTGCAAGCGGACTGGCGGCAAGCAGGCCCAGCGCAGTGCGGCGTGTGATCATCTGAAATCTTCTCCCAGTTTGTTGTTCTTGATGGCAGCGCGTTGTAACAAAGCCCGCCACCGACGAGAAGTGCGCTACCCGCATCGCGACGAAAGGATAAGGCATGTCCGTCAAGGTTCAGGCCCTCGATCACCTCGTCGTCAACGTCGCCGACGTCGCGCGCACCGCCGAGTGGTACCGCAAAATCCTCGGCATGGAAGTGAGGGTGTTCGACCCCGGCGGCGGCAAAGCGCCGCGGACGTCGCTTCAGTTCGGCAACCAGAAGATCAACGTCCGGCCGCGCGATGCCGACAAGGTTGAGTGGTTCACCGCGGACCATGCGACCGCCGGCAGCGAGGATCTGTGCTTCCTCACCACGGCCACCCCCGACGAGGTGGTGGCGCATCTGACGGCGCATGGCGTCGCGATCGAGGAAGGCCCGGTGGCCAGGCAGGGCGCCCGCGGCACGCTGCGCTCGGTCTATTGCCGCGATCCGGACGGCAGCCTGGTCGAGATTTCGTCGTATGAGGACGGCGGCCGGCAGAATTCGTAGGGTGGGTTAGCCCCGCGGCTGCGCGAAGCGCAGTCCGCTAGGCGTAACCCAACATGGCTGCAGGCGGTGGTGGGTTGTGCCTCGCTAACCCACCTAAGGCCGCGGAGAATGTTTCGTCAGAACGATCCCAGCGCGACCGGGCGGAAGGCCTGCACGAGCTGCTGGTCCAGCTTGCCGCCCATGCCCTCCAGCATCGCGAAGGCGCGGGAGTGGGTGAAGGGCAAGCGGTAGGCACGCTTCTCGACCAGTGCCGCGTAGATGTCGACGATGGTCGTCAGGCGAACGATGTCGCTGATCTGGTTCGAGGAGAGCTTGTTCGGATAGCCACTGCCGTCGAGGAATTCGTGGTGGTGCAGCACGACATCGAGCATTTCCGGCGGGAAGCCGCCTTGCTCGGCGAGCGCTTCGTAGCCGCGGCGCGGATGCTGGCGGACCTCGTCCAGCTCCTCGTCGGTGAGCTTGCCGGGCTTGTCCAGAAGCTGTGTCGGCACGAAGGCCTTGCCGACGTCGTGCAGCAGCGCGGCGCGAGTCAGGCGGCGCTGGTCGTCCTCGCGCATGCCGAGATGCTGCGCGAAGGCGACTGCAAAGCCGGTGACGAACAGACAGTGCCGGTAGCTGCCGACATGGTGGCAGCCGACGGTGGTGAGCCACTCGCGCAGCGAGGAATGCTTGATCGCCTTGAGGATCTTGTTCTCGGCGGCGACGACGTCATCGAACGTCAGGGGCACGCCGAGCGGCAGTTTCTCGAACATTTTCGCCAGCACGCCGTGCGCCGCCTCGACGCCGCGGTTCAGCGTCTTGCCGCGATCGCTGGCGTCATAGGTGGTGGTGTCCGGGAACGCGGCACGGATGCGCTGCAAAATGGCCTCGGGTTGCAGCGGCCGCGAGATCGTGTCGGTGGCGCCCAGCGCCCAGGCCTGCATGGTGCCGTGGTGGAGCGCATCCGCCAGCACGAACAGCCGCGGCATCGAACGATAGGCGTCGCCGCGCAGCTTGTTGCGCACCCGCTGCACGCTCTCGGACGAGCGCAGGTTGATGTCGACGATGATGCCGGAGAGATCGCGCGCCGGCTGCTCGGGGATCTCCTGGGTCGAGACCGTTGCGACCTCGCCGACCGACTGCAGGATATGGGCAAGCTCACTGCTCTGGTCGCTGCGGTCGGAGGCCAGCAAGAGCCTGCGTTTGGCGGCGGGTTTGGCTGAGGCGGTCATGGCTTCCCCAAAAGCAACTGAAACAGGCAACTGAAAAGAGCACTGCGCTCGACTGCACCACCCTAGCGGCATCAGGTTCTCCGGCCCTTAATGCGCGTGCTGAACGGGAACCTGCGGGGTTTGTTCAAATTTGAGGGATCTTGCCGAGGTGCCTAGAGACAGTGGACGTCACCAAACTCACCGCCGTCATCGTCCGGCTTGACCGGACGATCCAGTACTCCGAGACGGCTGTGATTCAATCGAGAAGCCGCTGCGTACTGGATGCCCCGCCTGCGCGAGGGCATGACAGCGAATGTTCGGAGCAGCATACCGATCAACAAAAAATCCGCCGGAGGCTGCCCCTCCGGCGGATCGTCTCGATTGCAATTTGCGGCGAGCTTACGCCTTCATGTTCGCCTTCACGGCCTCGGCCGTGATCGGCAGGCTGCGGACGCGGGCGCCCGAGGCGTTGAAGATGGCGTTGCCGATGGCCGGGGCGACCACCGTCACTGCGGGCTCGCCGACGCCGGTCGCCTTCTCGCCATTGGCGATCACGGCAACCGCGACCTCCGGCATCTGGCTCATGCGAAGGGGCGTGTAGCTGTCGAAGTTGGTCTGCTCGATGCCACCGTCCTTCAGCGTCGCCTTCTCGTACATCGCAAGCGACAGGCCCCACAGCGCCGCACCCTCGACCTGGGCGCGGATGTTGTCGGGATGCACCTGCGTGCCGACGTCGGTCGCGACCGTGAGCTTCTTCACAGTCACCTCGCCCGAGGGCGCAACGGCGACGTGGGCGACGCACGCCGTCCAGCTTGCGGTGGCGCGCTCCTGCGACGACACGCAGGCCACGCCCATGCCTTCACCCTTGGGGAGCTTCTTGGTGCCGTAGCCGGCAAGGCCCATCGCGGCGAGCAGCGTGTTGCGCAGCCGCTGCGCGCCGCCGTCATTCTTGCCCGCGCCGTCGAGCAGCGAGATGCGGAGCTGGGCGGGATCCTTGCCCGTCGCAGCCGCGATCTCGTCAATCATGCTTTCGACGGCCCAGAAGGTCCAGCCCGGTGCCACCGAGCGGAGCTGACCGGACGGGGTGGCGTTGTGCGCCATCTCGTTCTTGATCGCCCGCACATAATGGTTGGGTACGGTGTAGAAGAAGTCCGACCCGTTCACCGTGAAGGAGTCCAGCGGACCCTTCTTGTCGACCGAGGGCGTCAGGAAATCGGGAATTCCCCAGCGCGCGGTCGGCCAGGCCGAAACCACGTCGTGGCTGATCGCAACGATCTTACCGTCGCCGTCCACGCCGGCCTTGACCTTTTGATAGGTGAGCGGACGCGAGAAATCCATCGTCATGTCGTTCTCGCGCGAGTAGATCACCTTGACCGGCTTGCCCACGGCCTTGGCCGCCTGCACCGCCGGCACCATCATGTCGGCATCGAGTCGCCGGCCGAAGCCGCCGCCGAGCCACATCTGGTGCATGACCACGAACTTCGGGTCGATCCCGGCCGCACCGGCGGCGATCGCGCCGGAGCGCGTCGCGAACTGATTGCCGGAATAGATGTGCAGGATCTCGCCCTTGAACTCCGCGGTGGCGTTCATCGGCTCCATTGGCGCGTGGATGTTGATGTTGGTGGTGTACTCCGCCTCCAGCACCTTGGCCGCCGAGCCGAACGCCGCCGAGGGATCGCCGTCCTTGACGAAGTACTGGCCGGAATCGTCGAGGCCCTGGAGCCGCTTCGCTTCGTCCAGCAACGACTGGCTCGACAGCTTCGCGTTCGGACCGCCGTCATAGGCGATCTTCAGCGCATCCGCCGCCTTGCGGGCCTGCGCGTAGGTGTTGGCCACCGCGACGACCCAGCCCGAGGTGGTCTGCGTCTTGTCGTCGATGATGACCGCCTTGATGAAGCCCGGCATCTTCTTGGCGTTGCTGTCGTCGACCGATTTCACCGTGGCGCCGAAGCGCACCGGTGGGGTGACGACCTTGCCGTAGGCCATGCCGGGCAGCATGACGTCGATGCCATACTTGGCCGTGCCATTGGTCTTGGAGGGAATGTCGAGCTGCGGCACCGACACGCCGATCATCGTGTATTGATCCGGCGTCTTCAGCGCGATCGCCTTGAGCTCGTCGGCCGTGAAGGTCTTCGTCGCCTTGCCGCTCTTGACCACGTCGGCAAAGCTCATGTGCTTCTTCGACTTCGCGTGCGAGATCACGGAATCGCGCACCACGAGCTCGCCTGCCGGCACGCCCATCGCGGTCGCGGCAGCGTCCGTCAACGCCATGCGACCCGCGGCACCGGCGCGACTCATCGCGTCGAAGTTCATCATGGTCGACCAGCTGCCGCCGGTGATCTGTGCGCCCAGTACGGGGTCGTTGAACTTCGGATCGTTGGACGCGAGCTGCACCCGCATATCTTTCCAGCTGGCCCCCAATTCCTCGCAGACGATCTGCGCCATGGTGGAGGCGATGTGCTGGCCCATGTCGGCCTTGCCGCAGGTCACGGTGACGAGACCATCCGGCGCGATCGAATACCAGACGCTCGGCTCGAAATTGGCGGGCGCGGCGGCAAGCGCGTGGTCGATGCCGGGAACGCCGGCATAGCCGAGCACGAGACCGGTCGCCGCGGTGCCGACCAGGAACGAGCGGCGGCTGAGATCAGTCGCCTCGGGAGTGACGTTCTTCACGTGCTGATTCATGTGGGCCTCCGCTCATTGGCGGAAGCGGACGCGGTGCGCATCTCGGTTGCCGCACGCATGATCGCCTTCTGGATCCGTGAATAGGTCATGCAGCGGCAGAGATTGCCGTCCATGTGCGCGACGACTTCTTCCTTGGTCGGGTTGGGGTTCTTCGCCAGCAGCGAAGCGGCCTGCATGATCTGCCCGGACTGACAGTATCCGCATTGCGGGACCTGCTCGGCGATCCACGCCTTCTGCAAGGGATGGTCGCCCTTGGCGGAGAGACCTTCGATGGTGGTGATCTTCTTGCCGGCGACGTCGCCGACCATGGTCTGGCACGAGCGAACGGCTTCACCGTTGACGTGCACGGTGCAGGCGCCGCACAGACCGGCACCACAGCCGAATTTCGTGCCGGTCATCTGCAATTGCTCGCGGATCGCCCAAAGGAGCGGCGTATCGTTTGCCGCATCCACGGACATACTCCGCCCGTTGATGGTGAGAGTTGGCATGGTTTCTTCCCCTGCCGGTGCATGAAGCCGCTTACGGCGGCAACTTGTCTGACCGACACCCACCGGGCTGGCGTCGGCCTTGGACGCAAGAATGATCGCGTTCGTTTGCGGAGGCAAATGCAATTTGGAATCGATCGAAACAAACGTGATGCACGCATCACCTTTGTGCGTCGCGACAGGACCTTGATGCAAACCGGCTGACGGAATAAGCGGCAAAATTCGTGCGACGCATGCATGCCATCGCGGCATGCCCTCAAGGATCTGCAAGTATCCTCGAAGTAACCTGGCACGCCAGGATGTCCGAAGCAGGCGAAATTCGTAGGGTGGGTTGGCCGACGAACTCCCGTGGTTCAACAAGCGCCGCAGGAAGGCGTAACCCGCCACGCCGCTGGTGAGAAAAAATGTGGTGGGTTACGCTGCGCTAACTCACCTGCAAATCAGCGCGATGCCATCGATCGATCGGGACGTCGCTGATCGTGGTCGGCGCCGACGACACGCCGTTCCTCGCAGCGTCCGACTACATGGCGGCAAAAACCCCCGGCGCACACAAGGTCGTGATACCCGCGGCCGGGCACGCCGTGAACATCGATCAGCCGTAGGCTTTTGTTGACGCGATGGTTCCCTTCCTGAAAAATCTGCCGCGCGAGGTGCGCCGCGAAGGGACCTAAACGATGAAGTCGACGACTGTGGCGGGATTGGCAATCGCGCTAGGCATGATGACGGCCGCGGCGCACGCGGAGCAATGGGCGCCGCCGCGCCTGCCCTTCGTCATGACATTATCGAACACCACGCCGCTGGCCTTCGGAATGGATGCCGCCCAGGCAGCGCATGCGCTGGGCCAGCCGCTGCAATATGTTCGCGGACGCCCCGGCAACGAGATCTACCTCGCCTTGCGCAATCTCGGCGGCAGCCGGCTCATCCCCTACCGCCACCGCCTGTTCCTGCAATTCCGCCATGGTCGCCTCGCAGGCTGGAAAGAGGACTACGGCGAGAACTGGATGTGGGAGTAAGTGCCACCCCTCATGGTGAGGAGCGCCCACCGGGTCCGCGCGAAGCGCGGCCCGATGGCAGGCTCCGGCGCGTCTCGAACCATGCAGGCCCCGCTTAAGCAACAGGGCCTTCATCCTTCGGGACGCGCGCAAGGGCGCGCTCCTCAGGATGAGGTGAGAGAGCGGAATTTCGGGATCAACAACTCATTCAACAACCAACAACGAAGGACAACCTCGTGGGACATGACATTAAACTGACGGCCTCCGACAATTTCCAGTTCGGCGCCTATCGCGCCGATCCCAGTGCTGCGGCGAAAGGCGCGGTGGTGGTGATCCAGGAGATCTTTGGGGTCAATCATCACATCCGTTCGGTCTGCGATCGGCTGGCCAAGGAAGGCTATGTCGCAATCGCGCCGTCGATCTTCGATCGGACCTCGCCAAACTTCCAATCGGGCTATTCGCCCGACGAGATCGCCGAGGCGCGCAAGTTCGTCGCCAATCCCGACTGGGCGGCAATGTCGCGCGATACGCAGGCCGCGATCGATGCGGTGAAGAGCGTCGGTCCGGTCGGCATCATCGGCTTCTGCTTAGGCGGAAGCATCGCCTATGTCGCAGCGGCACGACTTTCCGGCCTCTCGGCCGCGATCGGCTATTACGGCGGCGCCATCGTGCGCTTTGCCGACGAGAAGCCGAGGGTGCCGACGCAGCTGCATTTCGGCGAGAAAGACGCCGGCATTCCCCTGACCGACGTCGAGACCATCAAGGGCAAGCGGGCGGACGTCGAGGTCTTCATCTATCCGGGCGCCCAGCACGGCTTCCATTGCGACGAGCGCCCAAGCTACGACAAGGCCAGCGCCGATATCGCCTGGCCGCGCAGCATGGCGTTCTTTGCGACGCATTTGAAGTAGCGCGCGCACCCTCTCACCGTCGTCATTCCGGGATGCGCAGACGGACGCAGGCCCGGAATGCTGAGGAGAGAGAACCGCACCGCTCACGCTGCGGGAATCGTGGGGGTGATGAACTGGTCACCTGCCCCATTCACCGTGTCGTACGCGAAAAGATCTCTAAAACCTTGCCAGCCAGGGCGTTGCCGAGATCCGCATTGTTTTGCGCGCAGAAATGGATTCCATCCAGCCCCCCTGTTGAGATCACGCTTCCTGCGTCGAAGAAGTCGACCTTCATGAAGTTGGCGAGAGATCTGTACTGTGTGGCAAGCTCGATCGTCTTCTCGCGCCCGCCCTCAAACATTCCCTGGAGCCAGGGATCGGCTACGGGCGCGAGTGGAGGCGGCGCCACAACGAGCACCCGCGGGGCTCCATAAACCGTGCCTACGCCACCAGTCGACGTGAGCACCTGGCCGACCAGCTTCGACATGCCGACCGCAATGTCATATGACGAGCGATGATAGTAACTCTTCGCATCGTTCGTTCCGAGCATGATGACGACGAGGTCCAACGGAAGATGACTTGCCAGAGCGGAGGGCAGATAGGCGGATCCGTTCAGGCGCGCATCAACGGGATCATCGATCGCCGTCGTTCGTGCGCTCAAACCCTCCTCCACGATTTCGTAATCGGACCCAAGCTTGGAGGCCATGATCCCCGTCCACCGCTCTGGATAGGGAAATCTCGTCGTTGGTGCTCCCTCGCGAACAGCAATCCAACCCCAGGTCAGAGAGTCGCCAAAACACAGGATTCGCCTGGCCATGAGATCCTCGCTCAGTTGAACAAAGGAACGGATGCTGGGGAAGATTGCAGCGAGCACTATGGACGCCGGGTCATCGCCTACCTCCGGCACCCTTCGCTCTCGCCGCTATAGCTCCAGTTAGGCTGATGAACGGCTCTCTCAGCATGTCATACCCGGATGCGTGTGTCAGCACGCAGGCCCGGACTGACGAAGAGAGGGCTGAATGAATTTCTAGAACCAGCGCTCGCCGACGTACACGGTGTCGCCGGGACCGACGGGGGTGCCGAGCGGCACCACGGCGCGCATCGCGCCGCCGGCATCGCTGCGGGTCACCGTGACCACGTCGCGCTTGGCGCGAGGCGAGAAGCCGCCGGCGATCGCCACCGCGCTCTCGACGGTCATGTTCGGCACGTAAGGATATTGGCCGGGCGCGGCGACTTCGCCCAGAATGAAGAAGGGACGATAGGCTTCGATCTCGACCGCCACGGACGGTTCCCGGATATAGCCGTTGCGCAAGCGCGCGGCGATTTCGGAGGCGAGCCCCGCCGTGGTGCGACCGCGCGCCGGCACTCCGCCGATCAGCGGCATGGTGATCGCACCGCCGGCGTCGATCGCGTAGGTGTTGGTGAGACCTTCCTGGCCGTAGACCACGACGCGCAGCTTGTCGCCGGCATCGAGATGATAGGACGCGTCATAGCGCACCGGCGCGGCATAGCCGACCGCTACGGGCGCGGGAGCTGCGGCAAAGGAATTGCGGAGCGCGCTGATGGCGCCGCCACCGGAATTGTCGACCGCAACCGGCTGCGGTCCGGCGGGCTGGCCATAGGCCATGTAGTCGAGATCGCTGCGCGGCTGCGCCACCGCGACTGGACCGACGGTTTGCATGCAGCCGCCAAGGGCAAGCGCGGCGGACGCTGCCAACATCGACAATCGAAACGCGCGCGCAACCCGCACTGGAGCCATCCCTCGAACCGAGATGGCTCCAGTCTTGCACCTGTTATGGTTAATAAAACGTTGAGGGGCGTAGGGCGCGACAATGCGGACAACGGGCACCGTGCGCTCCCTCTCCCGCTTGCGGGAGAGGGGTGGGGAGAGGATGCCTCCGCAATGAACGCTCTTTGAGTGGAGAGAGCCCTCACCCGCATTGCATCTCACGATGCAATGCGACCTCTCCCGCAAGCGGGAGAGGTGCAGCGAGTTCGCGGCTTACGCGCTGACGCCGACGCCGATCGGGCAGGAGACGCCGGTGCCACCTAAGCCGCAATAGCCGGCCGGATTCTTGGCGAGATATTGCTGGTGGTAGTCCTCGGCGAAATAGAACTCGCCGGCGGGGGCGATCTCGGTGGTGATGGCGCTGAGCCCCTTGGCTGCGAGCGCCTTCTGATAGAGTGCCCTGGAGTCGTCAGCCGCCTTCTTCTGCGCACTGTTATAGGTGTAGATCGCGCTTCGATATTGCGTGCCGACGTCATTGCCCTGACGCATGCCTTGCGTCGGGTTGTGGTTCTCCCAGAACACCTTCAACAGCCGCTCGTAGGAGATCTTCTTCGGATCGTACACGACAAGCACAACCTCGGTGTGGCCGGTGCGGCCCGAGCAGACCTCTTCATAGGTGGGATTGGGCGTATGGCCGCCGGCATAGCCGACCGCAGTGATGTAGATGCCCTCGCCGAGCTCCCAGAATTTGCGCTCGGCACCCCAGAAGCAGCCGAGCCCGAACACGGCCTGCTCGAGACCCGCGGGGTAAGGCGGCTTGAGCTTCTGACCGTTGACGAAATGGGTGGTAGCGGTCGGTAAAGGCTCCGCACGGCCCGGCAGCGCCTCGGCTGCGCTGGGGAGTGCAGTGGTCTTGCGCATGAACAGCATGGGTCGGATCTCCGAAACGAGCTGTCCGTCGCCCAAGCAGAGGTGCTTGAGGCGGCGTGCTCGTGATGCCAGGTGAATATAGGCATTTACGCCTGAAGAGGCAGCCCTGTTACGCCGGCGCCATTGCAGGAGCGGTCAGTCCCGCGAATAGCCGATCAGGGGTTTCCGCGGCCGGAACAGGATCATCAGGAGGATCCCGAGAATGCCGAGCACGGCAAAAACCGGCTGATCCAGCACCAGGCGGATCACCGAGGTCCATAGCCAGGGGGCCTTGGCCTCGACCCAGGTCCGGAACGCCTGCTGGCTGGATTGATGGATATCGTTCCAGAACTGGCCGAACCGGGTGAACCGGAGGGTCTGGTCCGCCACCCAGCGGGCGCCGTCATAGACCATGAAGATGAAGCCGCCAGCCAGCAGCAACAGGCCGATCAGTCGGAAAAAGCCGCGGATCATGCATCACCTTAAATGGGCCCGTCCGGCCGGGACGAGGCGAAACGCCGCCAGCCAATACCGGGGCGAGAACGGAAATTCAACCTCGTCAGTACGTTACGGCAGTTCCCGCCCTGACAAAGGCGGCTTTCCGGCCTCCCGAAGCCGTTGACGGTGCCGCAGGCCCCCTCTATAAGGGCGCCAACTGGCGGTGGGCGCAATCCCGCCGCCGCTGTTCTTTGAGCCATGCGAGACAGCCGTACAAGGCAATAGCCGCAAGGCTGGCGCGCGGGTTCTAAAGAACAGCCTTAGCAACCGAACACCCTAAAACCGAGCGTCGATTTCGCGGTTCAAGCAGCCGGCGCTAATCCGAGCAAGAAGCGACCGGTCACCGCAGAGGATTTTTGAGACAATGGCCAACACCACTTCCGCCAAGAAAGCGACGCGCAAGATTGCCCGTCGTACCGCCGTCAACAAGTCGCGTCGGACGCAGATGCGCGGCGCAGTCCGCACCGTCGAAGAGGCGATCAAGTCCGGCGATCGCGCCGCTGCGCTGAAGGCGTTGGCGAATGCCGAGCCCGCCCTGATGCGCGCCGCGCAGCGCAACATCATTCACAAGAACAACGCGAGCCGCAAAGTGTCGCGGCTGACGCATCAGATCGCCAAGCTCGGCAAGTGATCTGACCGAACATCGCGTAAGCAGACGAAGGCCCAGCATGCGCCGGGCTTTTTCTTTTTGTCGTGTACCCGACAGAGATCAGAGCGCCTCAGCCGAAGCCTCTGAAGCAGAGCTCCGCGATCCGAGCCGTTTGATCCGAGCTCTGCGATGGGGGCTCGCTGACAGATAAGAACTCTTGATCGCAGCTCCTGAAAAAATTCTTCGCCGCGCTATTTTACCTCCCGTAGTCTTACTGCTGGCGATTCTGTCACACTGGAAACTTTCATCGCAATTGCGAAAAGCCTGTGTGGCGCAGCAGGACGAATTCCTGCCTCGCCATTATTTGCACACAGTAGTTCCCAGGCGAGCTGTGCAACGGCGGGGTTACCCTGCAAAACGAGACTCGAAAAACGATGTCTCGATAATCACTTATCCACATAGTGACGGGAAGCATTTGGAAAATTGGCTCACACGGCACTCGCGTGACGCTTTTGTAAATTTTTTTTGCGCGCCGTCGGAGAATTGTCACATGACGCGCATTGCCTTCGATTCTGCACGGCGATTCAAAAACTTGGTTCTCGGCCCTGTGAACAACTCTGCGCACGCGTTAACGCAGATCAGGATTTAAGCTCCTCAACTGTGAATCAATTCCGTTGCGAGTCTCTGCGCATCGTGTATTTCTTAAAGCCGTCCGCAGCGCCCACGATCTTGAGACCAGCGCGGTTTTAGAAACGGGGTGAGCGTGCAAATCGGCGGCGGTGTGCACGTGGGCGACGCTTTACCAAGCGATTGTCGGTTTCAAACCCATAGCAATATGGGAACGATAGTGCTTTGTCCAAATGTCTCCAAGCGGGGCATTCGTGTCTCGTTCGCGTTTAGACGCAACGGAGAGACAGCGACGAACCACCCGACAAGCGCGAAGGCGGCGCCATCCGGACGAGCTAGGAAAGACGGGCGGACCTCGCGTTGGGAATGTGGAGTTCCTACGCGAAGTTCATAGGCGACACGCAGGACCTTGCCGTGAGCAATCACGGCAGGACGGGGAGGCACCATGTCGAACGAACGCAACGCGGTATTGAATCACATCTCTTCTTCCAACGATGCCGTTTCGAGTTCGTCCTCCGACCAGCCTCCGGCGTGCCCTTGCGCGCTGAGTACGCGCTGACCTCGCGAACCCTCCATTCTTGACATCATTGGTCTGTTCAACGGCATTCGCGCCGAACGGCTGACCTGTGCCTTCAAGATGGCCTCGCTTGAGGTCGTGCCGTGGCAGGAAACCTGCAACGGCACTCGCAACGCAACCTTATCTCCAAAGAAAAGTTTTCAAACAATGACATCGGAACAGGATCGCTGGTCACGCGTGAAGGGGCGGCTACGCTCGAGTGTTGGCGAGGACGTCTACACCAGCTGGTTTGCACGCATGGATCTCGAAGGGGTCCAGGAGGAGAGCGTGCGGCTGTCAGTGCCTACGCGCTTCCTGAAGAGCTGGATCCAGGCGCATTATGCCGAGCGCGTGCTCTCCTGCTGGCAGGCCGAGATGCCGGAAGTGCATCGTATCGACCTCACCGTGCGCACCGCTGTGCGCCCGACCGTCGCGCTCAAGGAAGCGCCGGCGCCGATTGAGGCCAAGCGCATGGATGGCCGCCCCTCGGCCGAGCTGCGCGCGACTGCGACCGCGCCGGTCTCCGCCAACCATGACGCGCTCGGCGGCTCGCCGCTCGACCCGCGCCTGACCTTTGCAAGCTTCGTCGTCGGCCGCGCCAACACGCTGGCGCATGCGGCGGCACGCCAGGTCGCGGAGGGACGCCGCGGCGATCCCGTGATGTTCAATCCGCTCTACATCCATGCCGGCGTTGGCCTCGGCAAGACGCATCTCTTGCAGGCGGTGACCTGGGCCGGCAATTCCGGCAGCGAGCGCAAGGTGCTCTATCTCACCGCGGAAAAATTCATGTACGGCTTCGTCGCCGCGCTGAAGACGCAAACGGCACTCGCCTTCAAGGAGGCGCTGCGCGGCATCGACGTCCTGGTCATCGACGACCTCCAGTTCCTCCAGGGCAAGTCGACGCAGGCCGAGTTCTGCCACACGCTGAATGCGCTGATCGATGCCGGCCGCCAGGTCGTGATCGCGGCCGACCGCCCGCCGTCCGATCTCGAGAGCCTTGACGATCGCGTCCGCTCGCGGCTGGCCGGCGGCCTCGTCGTGGAGATGGGATCGCTCGGAGAAGATTTGCGGCTTGGCATTCTCAAGTCGCGCGTTGCAGCGGCCCGCGCCCATCACGCCAGCTTCGACGTGCCTGAGGAGGTGCTGAACTATCTGGCGCGCACCATCACCCATAACGGCAGGGATCTCGAAGGTTCGATCAATCGGCTGCTTGCTCACTCGAAACTGAACAACCAGCCGGTGACGCTGGAAATGGCCGAGCGCGAGGTGCGCGACCTGATCCGGCCGCAGGAGCCCAAGCGCATCAAGATCGAGGACATCCAGCGCGTGGTGGCACGACAATATAATGTCAGCCGCTCCGATCTCTTGTCCTCGCGCCGCACCGCCAACGTGGTCCGGCCGCGGCAGGTCGCGATGTACCTCGCCAAGACGCTGACCCTGCGCTCGCTGCCGGAGATCGGCCGCCGTTTTGGCGGGCGCGACCACACCACGGTGCTGCACGCGGTGCGCAAGATCGAGGCACTCGTCAGCAAGGACGCGGCGCTGTCCGAAGAGGTCGAGTCCTTGAAGCGCCAGCTTCAGGAATAAACCCCTAAGGCCATTCCCACCTGCGATCGTCCCGGCTTCGCCGCCGGGGCGATGGGCAAGATCGGGATGTAAATCGTGGGGAACAGCTCCCCAATCCCTTGAATCGGATGGCTTTACGCGCCACCTTGCGCGACCCTGACGGCTTTGATCATATCGGCTGGATGATCCGGCTTTGTCGGGTTTCTTCCGTGCCGCGGCGCCGCTTTCGGCCGCCCGGCTTTTCCAACGATGTGTTCTCTTGGGGATCGGGCGGGTAGTGCAATGAAGGTTACGGTCGAACGCGCGCAACTCCTGAAATCGCTGGGCCACGTCCACCGCGTGGTCGAGCGACGCAACACGATCCCGATCCTCGGCAACGTGCTGGTGCGCGCAGAGGGCGCGAAATTGTCGCTGAAGGCGACCGACCTCGATCTCGAGGTGACGGAGACGCTCGCCGCGGAAACCGCGACCGCCGGTTCCACGACCGTGCCAGCGCATATGTTCTACGACATCGTGCGCAAGCTGCCAGACGGCTCGCAGATCGTGCTGGAAGGCGACGGCGACCGCTCAGTGCTGGCGATCCGCGCCGGCCGCTCGCGTTTCACGCTGCAGACGCTGCCGGAGAATGATTTTCCCGATCTCGCGGCTGGCGACATGTCGCATTCCTTCAATCTCGCCGCCAAGGACGTGAAGCGGCTGATCGACCGCACCCAGTTCGCGATCTCGACCGAGGAGACGCGCTACTATCTCAACGGCATCTATCTGCATGCCGCGGGCTCTGCCAAAGCGGCGACCCTGCGCGGCGTCGCCACCGACGGCCATCGCCTCGCCCAGATCGACCTGGTGCAGCCCAACGGCGCCGCCGGCATGCCCGGCGTGATCGTGCCGCGCAAGACCGTCGGCGAGGTGCAGCGCCTGATCGAGGATAGCGAAGCCGAAGTGACGATCGAGCTGTCGCAGGCCAAGATCCGCTTCACCATCGGCAATGTGGTGCTGACCTCCAAGCTGATCGACGGCACCTTCCCCGACTACGGCCGCGTCATCCCACAGAATAACGACAAAGAACTGGTCGTGGACAAGAAGGATTTTGAGGCCGCGGTCGACCGTGTCTCCACCATCTCCAGCGAGCGCGGCCGCGCGGTGAAGCTGTCGCTGTCCGCTGGCAAGCTCGTGCTGTCGGTGACCAATCCGGATTCCGGCAGCGCCACCGAAGAGCTCGAGGTCGAATACGCCTCTGATGCACTCGATATCGGCTTCAACTCGCGTTATCTGCTCGACATCGCCGCCCAGATCGAGGGCGAGGTCGCAACCCTCAAGCTCGCCGACCCCGGCTCCCCGACCCTCGTCCAGGACCGCGACGACAAGAGCGCACTGTACGTGCTGATGCCGATGCGGGTGTGAGGCCTGCTCCTCTCGCCATGGCCGGGCTTGACCCGGCCATCCATCAAGTAAGATGACCTATTGGGTGTACATCCTCGCCCGTAAACCCGGTGGAACGCTGTGATGAAATTGTCCGCTGATGCGGACGATGGATTGCCGGGTCAAGCCCGGCAATGACGAGTTGATATGACCCCCTCCCGCATTCATCGCCTGACGCTGACGCAGTTTCGCAACTACCGCGCGGCGGGGCTCGAGACGGCGGCTGACATGGTGGCGCTGGTCGGGCCCAATGGTGCGGGCAAGACCAATTGCATCGAGGCGATCTCGTTTCTGTCGCCGGGCCGCGGCCTGCGGCGGGCGACGCTGGAGGACGTTGCCGACAATCAGGGCGATGGCTCCTGGGCCGTGTCGGCGCAGGTCGAGGGCGCGCTGGGCCTTGCCACGCTCGGCACCGGTATCGATGCGCCGCGCGCCGACAGCGCAGTGAGCCGACGTTGCCGCGTCGACCGCGAGCCGGTCAACTCGGCGAGCGCCTTCGGCGACCACATCCGCATGGTATGGCTGACGCCGGCAATGGACGGCCTGTTCATGGGCGCAGCCTCCGAGCGACGGCGCTTCTTCGACCGCCTGGTGCTCGCCATCGACAGCGAGCATTCAGGGCGCATCTCCGCGCTCGAGCGTTCGCTGCGCTCACGCAACCGGCTGCTCGAAGTGCGCAACTATGACGACCACTGGTGCGACGCCATCGAGCGCGAGACCGCCGAGCTTGCGGTCGCGGTCGCAGCGACGCGCGGCCAGACCGCTGCAAAACTCACCGAGATGCTCAACACGCGCGCGCAATCTTCCGCCTTCCCGTCGGCGCAGATCGCGCTCGACGGCTGGATGGAGAACGCGCTGCTCAGCGAGACCGCCACCGCCGTCGAGGACCGCTACCGCCAGATCCTGCGCGACAACCGCCCGCGCGATGCGATCGCCGGCCGCACCACCGATGGGCCGCACATCACCGACCTCCAGGTGATCTACGCGCCAAAAAGCATGCCGGCGCGCGATGCCTCGACCGGCGAGCAGAAGGCGCTGCTGATCGGACTCGTGCTGGCGCATGCAACGCTGGTTGCCGAGATGACCGGCATCGTGCCGCTCTTGCTGCTCGACGAGGTCGTCGCGCATCTCGACCCCAACCGCCGCGCCGCCTTGTTTGCCGAGCTGCAAAAGCTCGGCGCGCAGGTGTGGTTGACCGGCGCCGACCCTGCCGCCTTTGCCGAGATCGGCGCCAGCGGCGAAGTGTTCGACGTCGAAAACGGGCGCATTTCGGCACGCCGATAGGGCGTCACTGTTGAACCTGACGGGCTCCCCTGGCGACTAGTCTCTTGAGGCCGCGCCGGCCGTGTCGCAGTCGTTGCTATCGCGCGAGGCCCCGAGCGGCGCGCGACATCCTTGGAGAGTAAGCATGTCTCTTATACACATCTCGGGGCCGCTCAAGCTCGATCCCGATGTCGATATGCCTGTGCCGACCCGCATCAGCCACAGAGAGTTCACCTCCAACTATGCCAACGGCGTCAAGTCCCCGATCCGGCGCACGCTCAAAGCCAGCATACCCGCCGAGTTCGGCGACGTGCTCGCGTTCTACCGCACCGAGCTGGCAAAGCGCGGCTGGCAGGAAGTGGCAGATGGCGCTGCGGTTGCGGCCGAGCAGGCGGAGCTCTCGTTCGCATCTTCGGAGGGGCCGGCCACCCTGAAGCTTGGCCGTGCGAAGGACGAGACCACAGTCGACCTGGTGCAGCGGAATCCGGAGGCCGCGGCCAAGGCCAGGTTCCTGCCGATGCCCGGACAAGCGCGCCTGATATTCGGCTATCTTGTACCGGACGTGGCTTTGCTCGCGATCAACGATCAAACCATCAAGATCGCAGGCGGCGTGAACCACCCACAAACGCTGGATCTGCCACCCGGCACCTATTCCTACGAGCTGCTCGTGTCGGGCCACCCAGTCGGCACCAATACCATCACTGTGGCCTCAGGCGAGGCTTGGTCCCTCGGGGGAGATAACGGCGATAAGCCCTCCCGGATTTACTGAACCCCAAAGCCTTCCCCGGGGCGCCCACGGCGCCTCGGAACCGGCGCCGTCACACCGGGGAAATGCGGTCATTCTCGACGCGAGAAAGCACCCCCGAATCGGGCTTTTTGCAACGCCCAGAATCCGTCTTCGAACGTCTTGAAAACTGCCTGAAAATCCCTATCTGATCAAAGGGTTGCGGGAGGATACTTTGCGCTAGGCGCAATCCTCCTTTCATGGCACAAATAGCTCTCAAATCAGCGCCTTTTGCGCCGCTGATTCGGGCGACACCCTCGAAGGCCTCTCATGACAGAACCTGCTCGGCAGCCGCGTGCCGAAAACGAGCCCTCCAACGCGAGCGATTACGGCGCGGAATCGATCCGCGTGCTCAAGGGTCTCGATGCCGTACGCAAGCGTCCAGGCATGTATATCGGCGACACTGACGACGGCTCGGGCCTGCATCACATGGTCTACGAGGTCGTCGACAACGCGATCGACGAAGCGCTCGCGGGCCACGCCACGCGCGTCGACGTCGTGCTCAATGCGGACAATTCCGTCACCGTGCGCGACGACGGGCGCGGCATTCCTGTCGACATCCACAAGGGCGAAGGCATCTCGGCGGCCGAGGTCATCATGACCCAGCTCCACGCCGGTGGAAAGTTCGACCAGAACTCCTACAAGGTCTCCGGTGGTCTGCACGGCGTCGGCGTGTCCGTCGTCAACGCGCTGTCGAGCAAACTCGGCCTGCGCATCTGGCGCGACGACAAGGAACACTACATCGAGTTCGCCCATGGCGATGCCGTCGCACCGCTGAAAGTCGTCGGCGACGCGCCGGGCAAGCGCGGCACCGAGGTGACGTTCCTCGCCTCGACCGAAACCTTCAAGAACGTCGAATATGATTTCGCAACGCTCGAGCATCGCCTGCGCGAGCTCGCCTTCCTCAATTCCGGCGTCAACATCATCCTCTCCGACATGCGTCATGCGGTCGAGAAGCGCGAGGAGATGCATTATTCCGGCGGCGTCGAGGAGTTCGTCAAATATCTCGACCGCAACAAGAAGGCACTCGTGCCCTCTCCGATCATGGTGCGCTCGGAGGCCAACGGCATCGGTGTCGAGGCCGCCTTGTGGTGGAACGACAGCTACCACGAGAACGTGCTGTGCTTCACCAACAACATCCCGCAGCGTGACGGCGGCACCCATCTCGCCGGTTTCCGCGGCGCGCTGACGCGCCAGGTCAACGGCTACGCCGAGGCCAACGCCAAAAAGGAAAAGATCGCCCTCACCGGCGATGACTGCCGCGAAGGTTTGACGGCCGTGCTGTCGGTGAAGGTGCCCGACCCGAAATTTTCGTCGCAGACCAAGGACAAGCTGGTGTCCTCGGAAGTGCGTCCCGTGGTCGAGAACGTGCTCAACGAGGCGCTTGCGGCGTGGTTCGAGGAACACCCCAGCGAAGCCAAGATGATCGTCGGCAAGGTGATCCAGGCCGCGGCCGCCCGCGAGGCCGCGCGCAAGGCGCGCGAGCTGACGCGCAAGAGCCCGCTCTCGGTCTCCTCGCTGCCCGGCAAGCTTGCCGACTGCCAGGAGAAGGATCCGGCGAAGTCCGAGCTGTTCATCGTCGAGGGTGACTCGGCAGGCGGCAGCGCCAAGCAGGGCCGCAACCGCGAGTTTCAGGCGGTGCTGCCGTTGCGCGGCAAGATCCTCAACGTGGAACGCGTGCGCCCCGACAAGATGCTGTCGTCCGAGCAGATCGGCACGCTGATCACCGCGCTCGGCACCGGCATCAGCGACGATTTCTCGGTCGAGAAGCTGCGCTATCACAAGATCATCGTCATGACGGACGCCGACGTCGACGGCGCCCACATCCGCACGCTGCTGCTGACCTTCTTCTACCGGCAGATGCGCGACATCATCGACGGCGGCTATCTCTACATCGCCCAGCCCCCGCTCTATAAGGTCAGCCGCGGCAAGTCCGAGCAGTATCTGAAGGACGAGCGCGCGCTGGAGGACTATCTGATCGACGCCGGGCTCGATGATTGCGTGTTCAGCTCCGGAAACGGTGGCGATCGCACTGGCCGCGACTTGCGCGCGCTGGTCGACGACGCCCGCGTCGTCCGCAGCATCCTGCGTAACTTGCACAGCCGCTATAACCGCAAGGTCGTCGAGCAGGCCGCGATCACCGGCGTGCTGAACAAGGCGATCTACGGCGATCCCGAGAAGGCTGCCGCGGCCGCGCAATACATCGCCGGGCGCCTCGACAGCCAGGCCGAGGAGGTCGAACGCGGCTGGATCGGCCACTACGTGGAGGGCCAAGGCTTCCAGTTCGAGCGCACGGTGCGCGGCGTCAAGGAAGCCGCCATCATCGACGATGCCTTCCTCGGCTCGGCCGAAGCCCGCAAGCTCGACGAGTACACGCTGAAGCTCCAGGATGTCTACGGCCGCTCCGGCAAGCTTCGGCGCAAGGACACCGAGCAACTGGTCCACGGCCCCGTCGATCTGTTCGAGGCCGTCACTGAAGCTGGCCGCAAGGGCATCACGCTCCAGCGCTACAAAGGTCTGGGCGAGATGAACCCGGAGCAGCTCTGGGAAACCACGCTCGACACCGAGGTGCGTTCGCTGCTCCAGGTGAAGGTCAAGGAGGTCGACGAGGCCGACGATATCTTCACCAAGCTGATGGGCGACGTGGTCGAGCCGCGCCGCGACTTCATCCAGGAACATTCCCTCAGCGCCACGATCGATATCTAGCGGCCCTTCCGGCTGCCGGAGCTTCTTGAGGTAGAGGACGCATGCACCTCGACCCCTTACAACGGCTCGATGCCGACCTGCTGCTGACGCTTGACGCGCTGCTGAGCGAATCGAACGTCACCCGCGCCGCGCAGCGCCTCGGCGTGCGACAGTCCGCCATGTCCGCGCGGCTCGCGCGCTTGCGCGAGATCTTCGACGACCGGTTGTTCGTGGCTTCGCCAGACGGACGCGGCGTGCTTGCCACGCCTCGCGCGCTGGCGCTTCAGCCCGCGCTGACCAGAGTGATCGAGCTCATGGAGGGCATGCTTGGCCCAGCGGCGGATTTCGATCCGGCGACGGCGCGCCGGACCTTCACGCTCGCGCTTCACGAGATCCCCGCGATGATGCTCGCGCCCGATCTCGTTCCGCGGATTGCGACGGCGGCGCCGTCAGCCAGGCTCGTGCTCGTCGCGCCGCCGGAGCCGCAAACCCTCGCCGATCGGCTCGAGGGCGGCGAAGTGGACATCTGCATCGGCAACCGAGCGACGGCGCAGAGCGCCTGGCAGGCGCGCACGCTTTTCGAGGACCGTTTCCTGACCGCGCAGCGAAAGGGCCATCCACGCGGTTGCGCTCCACTCGACCTCGAGGCCTTCTGCGACGCCGAACATCTGCTGGTCTCGGCCGACGGGGGCGGATTCTTCGGTCACGTCGATGCCGCTCTGGCGACACTCGGCCGCGAGCGGCGCGTGGCATTGTCGATCCAAAACTACGCACTGGCGCCTACGATCGTCGGCGCCAGCGATTATCTGTGCACGTTGCCGAGCCGCTTCCTAAGTCGGTTCGAGAATACGCTCGACTTCTTCGAGCCACCACTAGAACTCGGCGCTGCGGAGCTGGCGGCCTATTGGCACCCCCGGTTTCAAGACGACCCGGCGCATCGCTGGCTGCGCGAGCAGCTCTTCGCTGCAGCGAGCTCTACCGGGCGTCGCTAGATCATGATCCGGAAAAGTGTGCAGCGGTTTGCCGAAGAGGCCATGCCCAATCAACAAACCAAAGCGCGATGACAATTCTTCCTAGATTCATCGCGCTTCGGATTTAGTCCACCTGCCGGTTGCCGTACTCGATGGGGACCCATTGATAGCCCTTGTCCGCCCGGCGGACATGGCCGATGCCGGGGAACGGCAGGTGCGGAGCCGCAATGAGCTCGCGCTCGCTGGCAAATTGAGCGAAAGCCTGCTCGCGCGTCGCTTCGGCAGCCTTCGGATTGACGTCGTAGACGATGGTAATGCTCGGGTCAGGAAACTGCACCGAGGCGACGTGGATGATGTCCCCGATGAAGGTCATCCGCTCGCCCTGGCTAACCAGGGTGTAAAACGCGCTGCCTGGCGTATGACCGGGGTGGAGCGTTGCCGTGATCCCTGGGACGACTTCCGTGGTGCTCGAGAAAGCAGCGACCTTGCCGGCATCCACATAGGGCTTTAGCGTCTTGATCGCTTCGTCGAAGTATTTGCGGTCATAGCCCGACTCAACGGAGTTTGCCGGGTTGAGGAAAAAGTCGATATCGGGCTTCCCGAGATGGACCGTCGCGCTCGGGAATACGATTCTCCCGCCTTCCACGAGGCCGCCGCTGTGGTCCGTATGGACGTGTGTGATCAGGATGTCGGTGATCTGTTCCGGCCGGTAGCCTGCCGCCGCCAGACTGGCGCGAAGCTTGCCGCCATTCCCCGGACCAAAGAGCTCGCCGGAGCCGGTGTCGACGAGCACGAGACGATCCGGCAACGCGATCAGGAAAGCGTTGATCGAAGCCTCGATCGGATTGTGCAGGAAGCTCGCATCAAGAAGCTTGTCCGTCTTTGCACGAGTCGTGCTGGTCAGCAGGGCATGCAGATCCTGCGGCACCGTGCCGTCGGACAGGACAGTAACGGTGACCGCTCCGACGTGGACACGATAGAAATCGGCACCCTGCGCGGCGACATGTGGCGTTGGGCCCGTCACCTGGGCAAACGTCGGTGAGGTTCCGTAGAGGGATAGAAGGGTAACGGCGATAGCCAGATGAAACTTGCGCATGGATGTCTCCCGAGGTTGTTCGAGCGACGATCTAGGTGCACGTCTTCATCGCGCGCAGGCCGCTGGGATCGATCGGTGGCATCGACGCCGTTGATGGCCTTCGGTCAGTCGGCCTGTTGCGACCGGTGACGGCGGGACGGGCCTGAACCGCGGCAAGTGCAGAATTGATACTGCGCTCAATTCTCTGTATTTTCCGCCCCCGAAGCGGCCCCGCCCAACCGAACTCAGGAAAGCGAGAATCTCAGTGGCGCCCATCCAATATATCGTCGAGGGCGGTCACCGGCTCTCGGGCTCGATCGAGCCGTCCGGCAACAAGAACTCGGCGCTGCCGATCATCGCGGCTGCCCTGCTCACCGAACATCCGGTGACGCTTCAGAACGTGCCGCGCATCCGCGACACCGAGACGCTGGTCGAGCTGATCCGCTCGGTCGGTGCATCGGCCGAATGGCGCGAGCGCAACACGCTCGTCATTCATGCCAAGAGCATCCGCGCGGCCGATCTCGATCCTGAGCTCTGCGTCCGCATCCGCGCCTCGATCCTGCTCGCGGGGCCCCTCCTCGCTCGCTGCGGCGAGGTGATGCTGCCGCCGCCCGGCGGCGACGTCATCGGCCGGCGCAGGCTCGATACGCATGTGCTGGCGCTGGAGCAGTTGGGCGCCAAGGTCACCGCGACCGACCGGCTGGAATTCCGCGCGCCAAAGCTGACCGGCGCCGACGTGTTCCTGGACGAGCCGAGCGTCACCGCGACCGAGAACGCACTCGTTGCGGCCGTCGCTGCCGACGGCGTCACCTATTTGCGCAACGCGGCCTCCGAACCGCATGTGCAGGACCTCGCCAATTTCCTGGTCGCACTCGGTGCGAAGATCGAGGGCATCGGCACCAACACCATGATCGTGCATGGGCAGGCCACGCTTGGCTCGGCAACTTACGCGATCCAACCCGACCATATCGAAGTCGGCTCGCTGATCGGACTTGCCGCCGTGACGCGCTCGCCTTTGCGCATCGTCCGCGCCGGCGTCGAGCATCTGCGCTCGATCCGCATGGGTTTTGAGCGGCTCGGCATCGTCTGCCGGGTCGAGGGCGACGACCTGATTGTGCCCTCCAACCAGACGCTGAAGATCCAGGACGATTTCGGCGGCCACGTGCCCAAGCTGGAGGACCAGCCCTGGCCGGCCTTTCCGGCCGATTTGATGTCGATCGCGATCGTCACCGCCACGCAATGCGAGGGCGTGATCCTGATGTTCGAGAAGATGTTCGAATCCCGGATGTTCTTCGTCGACAAGCTGATCGCGATGGGCGCGCGCATCGTGCTGTGCGACCCGCACCGCGCCATCATCGCGGGGCCCAGCCGCCTGCGCGGCGCCTCGATGATCTCGCCCGACATCCGCGCCGGCATGGCCATGCTGCTTGCGGCGGTCTGCGCCGAAGGCACCTCGACGATCAATAACGCCGACCAGATCGAGCGTGGCTATGAGCGCATCGACGAACGGCTGAACGCACTCGGCGCCAAGATCAAGCGCGTGCCGGAACGGAAGAGCTGAGGCGCCTCCTCGCTTAAACCCTGTCGTGCCCCGGACGCAGCGCAGTACCAAAAGCGCGCTACGGTGATGCGCTGCTGAGCCGGGGCCCATGTTGCGAGGCCCGTGCCCGTGGCTTCTGGGTCCCGGCTCGCGCTTTGCGGTCCGGGACACGAGAGGAGGCCATGTTTTCGACGTGGGGCTGTGTTATCGGCCGGCCATGCTCGAAACCGTCCGCCGCCCATCGCAGCAGCTCGCCGCGCAAAACCACCTCGCCGATGAATTCGGCGAGACGTTGCGGCTGGCAGTGCCGATGATGCTGACGCAGCTCGGGCAGATCGCGATGATCACCAGCGATCTCGCACTGATCGGGCGGCTCGGCGAGGACGCCGTCGCAGCTGCGGCACTTGCGCACACCGTCTATTTCGTCAGCTTCACCTTCGGGCTCGGCTTGATGGCGGCCGTATCGCCACTGGCAGCCCAGGCGTTCGGCGCCGGCGACGTCAGACGCATCCGCCGCTCCTTGCGCGTGGGCTTGTGGGTTGCGTTCCTCATCTCGCTGCCGATGATGGCTTCGCCGCTTTATGGCGAGCACATACTGATCGCGCTCGGACAGGCGCCACCTTCGGCCGTGCTCGCGCAGCGCTATCTGAACGGTCTGGCCTGGGGCATTGCGCCGGCGCTCGGCTTCATCGCGCTGCGAAGCATGATGAGCGCGGTGAACCGGCCACAGGCACCGCTATGGATCACGCTGGCGGCGATCCCCGCGAATTTCGCGCTGGTCTATTGCCTGATCCATGGCCTGTTCGGCTTGCCGAAGCTCGGCCTGTTCGGCGCGGGGCTTGCGACCACGCTCGTCAATCTCGGCACCTTTCTCGCAGCACTCGCCATTGCGGCGTGGCGCAAGCCGTTCGCCGACTATCATCCGCTCGCGCATCTCTGGCGGATCGACTGGCCCTTGATGCGCCAGCTGATCGTGATCGGCGCGCCGATTTCGTTCTCGCTGTTGCTGGAATACGGCCTGTTCTCCTCGGCGGCGCTGTTGATGGGCCTGATCTCGACCACCGCATTGGCCGCGCACCAGATCGCGCTTCAGGTCACGGCTGTGCTGTTCATGGTCCCGCTCGGCATCGGCATGGCTGCGACGGTGCGGGTCGGCCACGCCTTCGGCCGCGACGACCCGGCGGGCGTCCGACGCGCGGGTCTCGTCGCAGCCCTGCTCGGGATTACGTTCGTCGCGGTGCTGACGGTTGCGATCATCCTCGGCCGCTATGAGCTCGGACGGCTGTTCTTCGGAAGCAGCGAGGCGAGCGCACCGACTGTCAATCTGACCGCGACGCTTCTTCTGGTCGGCGCGACCTTCTTCATCGCCGATGCGTTGCAGACCATCATGGGCGGCGCGCTGCGCGGCATCAATGACACCCAGATGACATTGGTGTTCGCGGCAATAGGCTATTGGTGCGTCGGCTTCCCGATCGCCTGGGTTCTCGCCTTCCACGCCGGCCTCGGCGCGGTCGGCGTCTGGATCGGATTGTCGATCGGATCGTTCGTCTATGCCGGCCTCTTGATCTTGCGCTTTCGGATGCTGACGCGCAAAATCCCGGGATGACAAGTCCCGTTCGCGAAATCACCCCGAACGTCGATACCGGCACGGTGCTGTCAGGCGCGCAGTTCATCGACGCCTTTCGCGTCGACATTGGCACCGCGGCAGTCAACGCCCGTGAGGCCTGCACACGGATGGTCTTGAACGGACCACGCTGGGTCGATGCGCTGGTGCGCCTGCGTAATATTCTGGTGACGCCGTTCGGGCTGAAAAAATCGGGCGAAGGCGCACCTGCGCCCGGCGGCTTGATCGGCCTGTTTCCAGTGTTGAGCGAGACGCCCGAGCGGCTGGTCGCCGGCTTCGACGATTCTCACCTCGATTTTCGCATTGTCGTCGACGTGGCCGGGGATGCAGCGAGCCGCCAGGTCACCGTGACCACTCTGGTGAAGACAAACAATTTCCTCGGCCGGACCTACCTCATGCTCATCACACCGTTCCACAAGCTCGTGGCCCGCGGCATGATGGGAAGGATCGAGGAGCCGGTCCGCTAATTATTCCGCCGCTTTCACCGGCCCATCGGCCACAGCTTCGGACCACTCGCCGATGACGCGATCGAGGTCGCAGAGATTCTGGTGCATCTGCTCCAGCGAGAAGCCGAGGGCGAAGAAGCGCTCCGCGGTGTCGCCGGGATGTCCGCGGATCACGCCGTCCTGACGGACGGCGGCAACCGCCTCGGCATAGTGCTGGAGCGCGACGTGCACGGGGTGGATCGGCGGCGCGCCGGCACCCTCGCGCATGGCGTCGGCCGCCGACTTCAGGAAGCGCACGATCGCCGCGCTGACCTCTGTCAGGGGTGCCGCGAGCCTGACCTGCACCTCGACGGGCAGTGGCACCACGGTCGCGCGGCCGATCATCACGACGTCGTGGCGCAGCCGCAAGATCGTGCGCAGCAACGGGCCGGTATCCGGTCCGCTGGACAATCGCGCGGAACGCTCGCGCTCGGCTTCGGCACCAATGGTATTCATGCCGACCATTGCGGCGCCGATCCCGTCCTGAATCCGATGCAACGCATCGTTGTCGCGGCCGCGCGTCAGACCCGCGAGCAGTTCGGTAAAGGCCTCCGCAATCAGCTCGAGCAGCTTGGCAGCGCTCGCGCGAATCTGCCGTACCGCGCGCGACGGCAGCACCAGGAACGAGACGAGCAGCCCCGTCACGGCGCCGACCGAAACCTCGCTGACGCGATCGATCGCCGAGGCCATGGGATCGGCATGATGCATGGTCGGAAGCACAAGCACGATTACGGCCGTCACCGTTGCAGAGCTCAGATTCGGATAGATCGACGCGATATAGGCAAGTGGCGCCACGGCCAGCACCAGCAAACACAGCAGGCCCAGTTCGCCGGAATAGGGGATCAGGATTGCGATGGCGCCGCCGTAGACGGCGCCGCCGATCGTGCCCAGCATGTAGTCGCGCGTCGCCTTGAGCGAGCGCCCTACGCTCATCTGAGTCACGATGATGGACGTCAGCACAGCCCAGAGTGGCAACAACAGGTGTAGCGCGGTGGCGAGTGCATAGGCGGCGGTGGCGGCCACCGTGACCCGGACCGCCAGCCCCAACTGGGTCTTTCGCAACCAGAGCCGGTCGAACAGCTGTCTTACGCCTACCATCGTCAAACGTCCCGGTCCCATCCTCGTCAACCGACCAAAAGCATAGCTGATACCCGTGGCCGCGAGGCGGCTTGAAAGGGGAAATCCGCCCGCCTACCCTGCCGGCCAAAACGAGGAAACACGATGGCCCACGAAACCGCAACGCTCGCGGCCTATGTCGCCAAGCTAAAATATGAGGATATTCCAGCGGAGGTACTTGAGCGCGCAAAGGTGCTGACGCTCGATTTCCTCGGCAGCGCCATTCGCGCACGGCGCGAGGCGGAATCGACGCCGTCGCTGCTGAAGATGCTGGAAGCGCTGGCGCTCGACGGCAAGGGCGAATCCACCGTGTTCGGCGATACCAAAACCTGGACGCCGGCGGTCGCCGCACTCCTCAACGGTGCCCTCGGCCACTCCCTCGATTTCGACGACACGCATGCCGATTCCTCGCTGCATCCGAGCGCGCCGGTGGTGCCGGCCGCGTTCGCGGTCGGCGAGATGGTCGGCGCCTCCGGACGCGACGTGCTGACCGCGATCGTTGCGGGCTATGAGGTCTGCTGCCGGCTCGGCAACGCGCTCGATCCGACTTCGCACTACGCCCGCGGCTTTCATCCGACCGCGACCGCAGGCACCTATGGCGCGGCGGCCGCAGCCGGCAAGCTGTTCGGCCTCTCCGAGACGCAGATCATCTCAGCCTTCGGCGTCTCCGGCAGCCAGGCCGCGGGCTCGCTGCAGTTTCTGCTCAGCGGCGCCTGGAACAAGCGCTATCAGGTCGGCGCCGCCGCGATGAACGGCGTGATCGCCGCCACGCTGGCGCGCAACGATTTCGTGGGTTCGACGGAATCGGTCGAGGGCAAGCACGGCCTGCTCGTCGGCTACACCGACGACGCGCATCCGGACAAGGCCGTCGCCGAACTCGGCAAGAGCTACGAGACCATGAAGATCGGCGTCAAACCCTATCCGAGCTGCCGCTATACCCACGCCGCAATCGACGCGCTGATCGCGATGCGGCGCGAGCACAATCTGACGCCCGAGCAGGTCAAGCGTGTCGAGATCGGCCTGCACCGCAACGGCATCACGCTGACCGGCGATGCCCCGACCAAGCGGCACCCGCGCTCGATCGTCGGGGGCCAGTTCTCGATGTTCTTCACCGGCGCGCTTGCGCTCGACCAGGGCAGCTTCGGCTGGGACGATTACAAACGACTTGGCGATGCCGCGATCGACGCGCTCGCCGACAAGTTCGAGGTGGTGCAGGATTCGCGGCTGGAAGGCCGCGTCCATCCGTTCGGCGCGCGCGTCAGCATCACCACCGACGACGGTGTGCACGAGCGACTGCACGCCGACCCATCCGGCGAACCGACCTCATTCCCTGACGCGCAGGCAATGCAACAGAAATTCTTGACGCTGGCACGCCCGGTGCTGAATGCACGCGCTGAACAATTCGCGGATGCGATCCTATCGCTGGAGCGGTTCGATCGCGTGGCGAAGGCAACGCAGCTGGGGAGGCAGTGAGTTAGCGCCGCGCTGACACACCCTCTCCCCTTGCGGGAGAGGGTGGATTCGATGCGAAGCATCGAAGCCGGGTGAGGGGTCTCTCTCCGCGCGTGAACCTTTCACAATTGAGTTCGCGGAGAGAACCGCTCATCCGGCGCCATTCTCTTAAGAACGGCCGACGAAAGCGGCCTGTGCCACCTTCTCCCGCAAGGGAGAAGGGAAGAGGAGTTCGCCAGCTCAGTTCCCACCCGCCATCTTCGCCTTGTCATGCGTCGCCGCAACCACGTCGCTTACAAGCTGAAACACCCCGTCCACCTCCGGCGGCCAGTTCGGCGAGCGGCCGAGGCGCACGATCACCAGGCGCTCGGACGGGATCACGATCGCATATTGCCCGATCGTGCCCTTGGCGAAGAAGGCATCGCACGGCCAACCGTGCTCGATGCGGTAGTTCGCGCCAAAACTGTCGCCACGATTGGTCCAGAAGCCGGCGCCGATGCCGACCCAGCCGTTCGGCGTGGCCGTCGCGGAATAGTTCACCCAGCTCTCGGGCAGGATACGCTTGCCGCCAACGACGCCGTCGTCAAGATAGAGCTGGCCGAAGCGCGCCCAGTCGCGTGCCGACGCCAGCATTTCGCCGGAGCCCTCGATCGTGCCGGCGCCGTCGAGCTGAATCATGACGTTGACCATGCCGAGCGGCGCGAACAGTTCGCGGCGCGCGAAGCGAAGCGCATCTGCGGGCTTACCGCCGGCGGCATTGCGAATCAGCTGCGCGAGGATGAGGAAGTTGCCGTCGTGATAGTTCCAGGCCGTGCCCGGCGCGGTCGCAAGCGGCGCGCGCTCGGCAAAGGCGGCCATGTCGTTTTCCGCATACTTCATCGTGTTGACCGGCTCGAGCACAGAGCCGAGCGACGCCTGCAACGAGCTTCCGAGCGCGAGCCCGGCGGTGTGGCGCAGCAATTGGTCGACGGTGATGGCATGGCGCGGATCGTCCGGACTCTGCCAGGCGGCGATCGGCGCGGGCCCGTCGAGCTTGAGTTTACCCTGGCGCACCAGAATGCCTGTCAGCGCCGAGGTCACCGACTTGGTCATGGAGAAGCCGAGCAGCGGCGTCTCCGGTCCGATGCCATCGGCATAGCGCTCGGCGATAATGCGGCCGGCTTTCATGACAACGATCGCACGGGTGCGCCGATAAGGCGCTTGCGCTGGCTCGGCGAAGGCACGGTCGAGCGCGGTTGACAGTCCTTCGCTTTGCGGCGCCATCAGTCCCGGGCCGGCGATCTCCGGCAGCAAGGCAGGCTGCTTGTCATCCGGCGACAACGCGACGTCGGTGATCCCCTGGCCGTGCTCGAGCGTGCAGCCGAGCCCCTCGCGATAGACGGCATGGCTGCGGCCGATGCCGAACAGAGACACGGTCACGTCCTTGCGCGCACGATCGACCTGAAAATCCATCGCCCAGGTGAGCGGGCCCGCGCCCGGCATCGCATCCGTGGTCTCGGCGAGATTGCGGCTGGGATCGAGGCCGGAGACGAACGTCTCCGAACAGAGCGTGTGGGCGATGAAGCCAGTCGCAACCTTGGGCACGTCACGGGCCCTCGCCGCGGCGAGCGCGAGGCCTGTACAGGCAATGGCGGTGGTGAGGAGGACGATCTTGCGGCGGCGGGTCACGGGCTTTCTCCGGCTTTGGGGCGAATACCGGAGAAGGACCAGAGCGGGCCGATGGCAGCTCGCCGGATTTGGAAAATGACCAGGTTGAAACTGATCGGACCTGGCCGATTCTAGAGTTATCCTGTGATTTCAAAGGCATAAAACTAAGCCACATCGGCCTTGAGGCGCCGATATTCCGTCGGTGTCACGCCCGTGACCGCCTTGAAGGCGCGGTTGAACGGGCCGAGGGACTGGAAGCCGGCATCCATCGCGATGGTGATGACGGGCACTTCGGCCTGCGAGGGATCGGCCAGCGCGGCCTTGGCTTCCTCGATCCGGTGGTTGTTCAGGAACACATTGAAGTTGCGGTAGCCAAGCCGCTGGTTGATCAGCCGGCGCAACCGGTATTCCGGAATCTTGAGCCGGCCCGCCAGCGCGCCGATGGTGATGTTCTCTTGGCGGTAGATCCGCTCGTCTGCCATCAGCCGCATCAGGGCGTCGATCAGCTTCTGGTCGGCGGCGTCTTCGCTAGCTTGCGGGCGGAAAATGACCGCCGGTGCGGCCTCGGCGACAACCGGAAACAGATCGGCGGCATCGACCCGCATCATGGCGTAGGCGATGGCCGCGACGATGCAGGCGAGCACGCCGGCATTGATCGTATCGGCGGCATCGCCGACGCGATAACCCGCGACGGAGATCTGAAGCAGCGCATTCACCCCGCCATAGAGCGCGCCGGCACAGACGAGGAAGACGCGAACGCGGCGGCGGCGCTCGACCAGGTCGGCCGGCCACGAGGCGATCGTCTGCCCAATCGCAAGCGCGATGAAGCCGAGCACGATCAGGTTGACCACCGTCACCGAAAACCGTACGTGGCCGCCAGGCGCAATCCAGACGCAGCCTGCGAAGCTGAACGCCGTCACCAGCGCCCAGACCCATCCGTGCCACCAGCTTAAGCGAAACTCGTCGTCGAACAGCGCGCGCGTGAACAGCCAGAACACGACGATGTTACCGGTCGATAGCGCAACTAGCGGCGCATGCGATGCCGGGATCCGAGACGTGACACCAACCGAATAGCTCACCGCATGCGCGGCCAAGCCCAGTGCGAGAGCAGCACCGAGCCGCCCCGCCAGCACGTTGCGGAAATCGGCGACCAATGACGCAGCCAGCACCAGCAGCAGCGCGACGCTGGCGGAGCGGAAGGCGAGCTCGAGAGCGGCTGTTGTCATCGAATGCTGCGGTCGATCACGGTTGAGATCGGCCGAACATCGTTCGTTACACCGGCTTTTTCAAGGACCATCCGCATCCCCCACGCACACTGTCATCGCCCGGCTTGCAGCCTCCGCTGAAGCTTCGGCGAGCCGAGTTTGCGAGCCTCGTCGGAGCCTTGGCGGAGACCGGACCTGGCGATGACAGTGGAGTTTGTGGCCGGCCTTTGTCGCGACGGCGCTGCAAATTCCTGCTAGGCTCGCGCCCAAGAAAGCCAAAAGGAGTCCACCATGAGCTGGATGCCCGACAACGATCCCGTGCTCGGCGATCCCAAAACATGCGATGCGCTCGATCTCGTCATCGTGCCGCGCACCCGTGATCTCGGCGATGGATTTGAAGTCCGCCGCGCGCTGCCGCATGGCAAGCGGCAGATGGTCGGGCCCTTCATCTTCTTCGATCATTTCGGACCGGTGCAATTCGTCTCCGGGAAGGGCATGGACGTGCGGCCGCATCCGCATATCGGCCTTGCCACCGTCACCTATCTGTTCGACGGCGCGATCATGCACCGCGACAGCGAAGGCAACATCCAGGAGATCCAGCCCGGCGCGATGAATCTGATGACCGCAGGCCGCGGCATCGCGCATTCCGAGCGCACGCCCGATACGCAGCGCGCCTCGGGTCAGAAGATGCTGGGGTTGCAAAGCTGGATCGCACTGCCGGCGGCATCGGAAGAGATCGCCCCGTCATTCCAGCACTACGCCGCGGGCGATCTGCCGATGATCTCCGAGCGCGATTTCACCGCGCGGGTGATCGCCGGCTCCGCGTTCGGCATCACATCGCCGGTCACGATGGTCTCGCCCTGGTTCTATACCGAGGTCACGGCGGTGGCGGGCGCGCGCGTGCCGCTCGATCCCGATCACGAGGAACGCGCGATCTATGTCGTCGACGGCGAGGTCGAGATCGCCAACGAACGGTATGAGGGGCCGCGCCTGCTGATCTTCCGGCCCGGCGATCGCATCACCGTGAAGGCCGTAAGGCCGACGCGGATGATGTTTCTCGGCGGCGATGCACTCGAGGGGCCACGCCACATCTGGTGGAATTTCGTGTCCTCCAGCAAGGAGCGGATCGAGCAGGCCAAGCAGGACTGGAAAACCGGTCGCTTCGCGGCGGTTCCGCAGGAACACGAATTCATTCCGCTGCCGGAATAGGCTATCCCGATCCTGGGCCGCGCTGTCGCGCGGCCCTAAGATCTCCTGCCTGAAGGCCCTGCCGATGACCACGATGCTGACCAGTGAACTGCCGCTCCCCAAGATCGGGCGTGGCAAGGTACGCGATATCTACGCCGTTGATGACGATCGCCTGCTGCTCGTCACCACCGACCGTATCAGCGCCTTCGACGTCGTGATGGGCGAGACCATCCCGATGAAGGGCGCGGTGCTCACGCAAATCAGCGCCTTCTGGTTCAGAGAGCTTGAGGGCGTGGTGCCGCATCACGTCATCAGCGCCAACACCGACGAGATCATCGCAGCCGTGCCAGCGCTGAAAGCGCACCGCGCCGACATCCTCGGCCGCGCGATGCTGTGCAAGCGCACCACCGTGTTTCCGATCGAATGCGTGATCCGCGGCTACATCTCCGGCTCCGCCTGGAAGGAATACGCGGCGTCCGGCACGCTCGCCGGCGAGAAGCTGCCGGCAGGCCTCGTCGAGAGTGAAAAACTCAATCCTGCGATCTTCAGCCCGGCGACCAAGGCCGAGACCGGCCATGACGAGAACATCACGATCGCGCGGATGCGCGAGATCGTCGGCGACGAGGTCGCCCATACGCTGGAGAGCATGACGCGCGCGATCTACACGCTCGGTGAGGAGCTCGCGCGTGAGCAGGGCATCATCATCGCCGACACCAAGTTCGAGTTCGGCCGCGACAAGGACGGCCGCATCATCCTGATCGACGAGGTGATGACGCCGGACAGCTCGCGCTTCTGGGCGGTCGACGCCTACAGGCCAGGCCAGCCGCAGGCCAGCTTCGACAAGCAGCCCTTGCGCGACTACCTGGATGTCGAACGCCGCGCCGGCCGCTGGAACGGCGACGCCCCGCCCCCGCCGCTCCCGGCAAGCGTGGTCGAGGCGACGAGCAAGAGATATCTGGAAGCGTATCGGCGGATGACGGGAAAAGAGCTGAAGATCTAGCGCGGTCGCAAGTCATCGGGCGAGGACGCCCCTCCGACGTTGACCGCCATTCACATTCACTGTCGTCCTGGACAAGCGAGCAGAGCGAGCGCTGATCCAGGACCCATTACCACAGGACAGGGTTTGGCGAAGACTCGCGGTTAACCGATTTCGCTCCACGACTTCTCCCTGGGTAATGGGTCCTGGCTTTCGCCAGGACGACATCGAGAGATCGCCCGAAACTGTTGGCGATTTCATATTTGCAAAAATCCTTTTGCGCTAGGCTCGCAGTCGTCTACGTCTCGGACGGAAATTTTCAGGGGCGAGCACAAGGGCGTGACAGATCCAGCAATCACCTACAGTCCGGCCGCTCGATTCGATCCGGCCATCAAGCGTGCGCTGAATGATATACTGGGCGGAAGCGCAGCGAGTGTCCTGACCGTCACCTTTGGGCTTTCCTATGCGCTGCTGATCTTCGCCGGTCCGCTCTCCCCCTATCTGTCCTACGGAATCGCCGCGACCTTCATCAGCTCCGCCGTGCTTGCGGCCATCATCGGATTCGGAAGCTCTCTGCCCTTTGCGATTGCCGCACCGGACAGCTCCACCGCCGCGGTGACGGGAATCCTGGCCGCCTCGCTGGTCGAACGCATCGAGACGGCGAATCTGCCAGCACCATTGCTCTCGTCCGTATTGATCACGCTCGGCCTGTCGACCGTTCTGACCGGACTCACTCTGTGTGGATTGGGACTGACACGGATGGGCCGCGCGATCCGCTCCGTGCCTTTTCCCGTGGTCGGCGGCTTCCTCGGCGCCACCGGACTTCTGATCGTCATGGGCGCCATCCGGGTCATCACCAATCATCCGGTGCAGTTCGGGACGCTGCTGGGCTTCACGAGCGGCATCATGCTGTCGGAACTGGGGGCGGCGTGCGCGATGGCGCTGGTGCTGTATTTCACCTGGCATCGCTCGCGCAGCCCGTTCGGACTGCCGATCATCCTGGTCGGCGGCATGCTCACGGCACATGTGGCGTTCTGGATCGCGGGCATCTCGCCGGAGGACGCGCGCGCCATGGGCTGGACCTTCGAGCCTCCGCCGCCGGCCGCCTTCATGCTGCCCTGGCATACCGACGGTCTCGTCCGCTATCCTTGGCCGGCCGTGCCGGACCTGCTCGGCAACGTGGTCGCCGTGATCTTCGTCACGGCATCCAGCACGCTGTTCAACACCACGGGTATCGAGGTCGCCGTGCATCGCGAGGCTAATCTCGAGCGCGAGCTGAACGTCACGGGCGCGGCCAACATCCTGGCCGGAGCGCTCGCCGGCTATGCCGGCTGCATTTCGGTCAGCCGTTCGATCCTCAATTTCCGCAGCGGCGGCCGCGGACGCCTGTCGGGTCTGACCGTCGCGGCGATGTCGCTCTTGATGCTGGCCATCGCGCCCGATCTGCTCGGGTTCATGCCGAAATTCGTGCTTGGCGGCCTTCTGCTCTATCTCGGCGCCGATCAGCTCCACAAATGGATCATCGAGTCGCGCAAGCGGCTATCGAAGCTCGAATATCTGTCGCTGATCGCCATCATCGTGATCATCGTGATCTGGGGCTTCGTGCCGGGCATCCTGATCGGGGTGATCATCGGCTGCCTGACATTCGCGTTCAGCGCGGCGCGGGTGGAGTCGATCAAATACAGCTTTGACGGCTCCGAATACCGCTCTTCGCTCGACCGCTCGCGGGACGATCAGGACGTGCTACTGGCCCATGGCGGCACGATCCAGGGCCTGAATCTCCAGAGCTACCTGTTCTTCGGCTCGGCCAACCGGCTCTATCAGCACGTCAAGCGCCTGCTCGGGGAGCGGCCGGAGTGCCGCTATCTGCTGTTCGACTTCAAGCTCGTGACCGGCGTCGATTCCTCGGCCGCCTACAGTTTTGCCCAGATCAAGCGCAGCGCGCGCGACCTCGGCGTCGAGCTGATCCTGGTGCATCTGTCGGCCGCGGCCGAAAAGGTGCTGCGGTCCAGCGATTTCATCAGCGAAGGCGTCACCATCATTCCCGAGCTCGATCATGCGCTGGAATGGTGCGAGAACGAGATCATCTCGCAACATCAGGGGCTCGCTCAGGAAGAGGCCAACTTGCGGGACTGGTTCGCGCGGATTCTCGATAGCGAACGGGACGCCGACGAGCTGATCCGCCGCTGCCAGCGCCTCGAGGTCGATGCCGGGGAGATCATCGTGCACGCCGGCGACCCCGCCGATTCCATGCACTTCATCCTCGACGGACGCGTCGGCATCATGGTCCCTGCCGAGGACGACCGGACCACGCGCGTACGGAGCCTCGGCCGCTACACCACGATCGGCGAGATGGGGCTGGTGTCGCACACGCCGCGCAGCGCGACCATCCAGGCCGAGGTCGCAAGCGTGCTGTACGTGCTGAACACGCACCAGTTCGATGCGATCAGGGACGAAGACCCCGAGCTCAGCCACAAGCTGCTGACCTATTTCGTCTCGGTCATGGCCGAGCGGCTTAGCTTTGCAAACAGGACCATTGCGGTGCTGCGCCGGTAAGGCCGGCGTAGCTCGGAGCAAAGCGCAATCCGGGCTTTCGCACGAGGCTCGAACGTTCCGGATTTCGCTTCGCTCCATCCCGGCGACGGCACTCCCTCCGCGGCTACAGGCCTACACCCCTGCCATCATCACGTATTTGATCTCGACATATTCTTCCATGCCGTGATGCGAACCCTCGCGGCCGAGACCGCTCTCCTTGACGCCGCCAAAGGGCGCGACTTCCGTCGTGATCAGGCCGGTGTTGACGCCGACCATTCCCGACTCCAGTGCCTCGGCAACGCGCCAGACGCGGCCGAGGTCGCGGGAATAGAAGTAGGAGGCGAGACCGAACGGCGAGTTGTTGCACATCGTGATCACCTCGGCTTCGTCCTTGAAACGGAACACCGGCGCGAGCGGGCCGAAGGTCTCCTCATGCGCAACGAGTGCGTCCGGCTTGACGTTGGCGAGCACCGTCGGCTCGAAGAAGCTGCCGCCGAGCGCATGGCGCTTACCACCGGTGACGATCTTCGCGCCACCCTTCACCGCGTCCGCAATGTGTTTTTCGACTTTGTCGACGGCTTCCAGATTGATCAGCGGGCCCTGCACCACGCCGGCCTCGGTGCCGTCGCCGATCTTCATTGCAGCGACTTTCTTGGAAAGCTTTTCGACGAACTCGTCGTAGACCTTATCCTGGGCGTAAATGCGGTTGGCGCAGACGCAGGTCTGGCCCATGTTGCGATATTTCGAGACGATTGCGCCCTCGACCGCGGCATCGATATCGGCATCGTCGAACACCACGAAGGGCGCGTTGCCACCAAGCTCGAGGCCGAGCTTCTTCACACCGACGGAGGCTTGCTGATAAAGAATCTTGCCGACCTCGGTCGAGCCGGTGAAGCCAACGAAACGCACGGCGGGATGCTCGCACAGCACCTTGCCGATGGCCGACGAATTGCCGGTGAGGATATTGAATACGCCCTTCGGCACGCCGGCCTTTTCGGCGAGCGCGACCAGCGCAAGCGCCGTCAGCGGCGTTTCGTTCGCGGGCTTCAGCACAACGGTGCAGCCGGCCGCGAGCGCAGGCGAGACCTTGCGGGTGATCATCGAGCAGGGAAAATTCCACGGCGTAATCGCGCCGCAGACTCCGATCGGCTGCTTGATCGCAAGCAGGCGCGCATCGGGGCGCTGCGTCGGGATCGTCTCGCCATAGACACGGCGCGCCTCCTCCGCGAAAAATTCGACATAGGCGCCACCGATATCGACCTCGCCGAGCGCCTCGGTCAGCGGCTTGCCCTGCTCCGAGGTGAGGATCAGTGCCAGATCTTCGCGATTGGCTGCAATCAATTCGAACCATTTGCGCAAGATATTGGAGCGCTGTTTTGCCGTCAGCTTGGCCCAGGCCGGAAACGCCCGCTCGGCGGCTTTCACCGCCTGCGTGGTCTCCGCCGTGCTCATAACGGGGATTTTGGCTAGCTCGGCACCGTTCGCCGGATTGGTCACTGGCCGCGACGGCGTGCCGACCCAGGCGCCGTCGATGTAGCAGGCCTCGCGCAGCAGCGCGGGATCCTTGAGACGGTCGCGCAGGGTGGAGGTGGCTTGCGAGGCGCGTGCGGCGGCGGTCGGGGTCATGACGTTGCTCCTGGGACTGTCGGATTGGCCCGGAATATAGGGGCATGCGGCGCATCTTGCATCGCCCCGCAAACGCAAATCTGCTTCAAGCTAATCTGGGGGCAGCGCGAAGCCCGCGCAGGACGATTCTTGCTTGAGCCTGTCTTGCTTGAGCCTGGCCGCGATCTCTTAACCTCTCCCTACGGGAGGGGTCCTGCATCGTAGGCAGAAACTCAGCCCAACTCAGTCTTGTCGTTGGTCTACGCTGCGCCGCTCATATAGGTCTCGCGCCGGCCGACCATGTGCTCGGCGGCCGCCTTGGCATCGGCCTTGGTCGAGGTCGCGCAGGTCCGGTATTCGAGATCCGGCACGGCCGTGGTGTCGCGCCGGCCGAACCACGACTTTGAGCCGACCGGCAGCAGTGCGAGAGCCTGCGCCAGATTGAGCCGACCGGCAGCAGTGCGAGAGCCTGCGCCAGATTCTCGACCGCTCCGAAGGAAAATAGCGCGCCGGTACCGGCGATCCGGACTTCGTAAATGCCGGGCGAAATCGGCGCCTCGAGGTTGTCGCCCCGCCCAGCACGGGGATAGCGCTTCCATTCGCTCCAGGTCGAAATCATTTCAAGCCCCCTCGCGGTCATCGAAGCCGCCAAGATTTGCATCAATTGTTTGGCCGGCCGCGTCGATTCAGCCGTGTTCTGAACGCCTTGGTGCACAAAATGTTTCAGAGCAGTATGTTCGAAGCATACCGCCTGTTACCCTACGAGGTCTCGGCGAAGTGCGGTCATCCACCGCCGATTGTGACGAGGTGTTGCAGTTTGGTTCGCCTGTCGTCCTTCGCACGTGACCCGCCGTCAAGTCACGACATCGCGAACGGCGCGGGGGTTGAGATGCTTGCCGCACGTGGTTGCCGGGAGGACAATCGATCACTTCCAACAATAATCAAACCGGAGGAAACGCGCATGCAAAGCAAAGCCCAGATCGATCAGGTTCTGCGCCAGAAGAGCGATGCGAAGGCCATTCCAGGCGTCGTCGCCATCGCCGCGACCGGTAAGGACGTGCTGTACGAAGGCGCGTTCGGCAAACGCGACCTGTCCAAGCCCGATGCGATGACGGTGGACAGCGTATTCTGGATCGCCTCGATGACGAAGGCGGTCACCGCGGCAGGTGCGATGCAGCTGGTCGAGCAGGGCAAGCTTTCGCTCGAAGCGCCGATCAGCACGGTGTTGCCGGACCTCGCCTCAGTGCAAGTGCTCGAAGGTTTTGACGCCAGCGGCGCGCCGAAGCTGCGCCCGGCATCGCGACCGATCACGCTACGTCAGCTCCTGACCCATACGGCCGGCTTCTGCTACAACGTGTGGAACGGCGACTGCGCTCAATATCTGGAGAAGACCGGGACCCCGAACATCTTTTCCTGCCAGAACGTCGCGCTGAAGACGCCGATCATGTCCGACCCTGGCACACGCTGGGAATATGGCATCAATATTGACTTCGTCGGCAAGGCCGTGGAGGCCGTCAGCGGCAAGAAGCTCGATGCTTACTTGCGCGACAATCTGTTCACGCCGCTTGGCATGAGCGATACCGCGTTCAAGATCACCGACGACATGCGCCAGCGGCTGGTCGCCACGCATGCACGCGGCGAGGATGGATCGCTGGCGCCGATCCTGTTCGAGATCGAACAGAACCCGGAATTCCACATGGGCGGCGGCGGCCTTTACAGCACTGCCGGCGACTACATCAAGTTCACCCAGATGATCCTCAACAAGGGCCGCGGCAACGGCAACCAGGTGCTCCGGCCCGAGACGATCGCGACGATGAGCCAGAACCACATCGGCGATCTCAACGTCACCAAGCTGACGTCCGTGGCACCGATGTACACCAACGACGTCGATCTCTACCCGGAGCAGACGAAGAAATGGGGCCTCAGCTTCCTCATCAACACGGTCAAGACTGCTGAAGGCCGCAGCGCCGGCAGCCTCGCCTGGGCCGGACTTGCCAACACCTATTTCTGGATCGACCCGTCACGCGACGTTACGGGCGTCATCCTGATGCAACTCCTGCCATTCGTCGATAAGGAGTGCCTCGAGGCCTACGCCGGCTTCGAGCGCGGCGTCTATGCCGGGCTCGATGCCGGAAGCGGCCAGAGGGCGGCATAGCCCCTTAAGTCTAAGGCGCGCCCTGTCGCGCGCGCCGAGAACAGGATGTACCGTGCCCCGAAGGCCCTCGCCCTCGGGGCACGCGGCCATCATGAACCAGGCTGGAGGACACGACCTTGGCGGACAAAGCTGAAAGCTATGTATGTGGCATCTCCGATACGCCGCTGCTCGGCGACACTATCGGCCGCAGCCTCGACCTGGCCGTGCGGCGCTGGCCCGATCGTGAAGCGCTGGTCTCGCCGAGTCATGGCGTGCGATGGACCTGGAAGGAATTTGCCGAGCGGGTCGACGCGCTCGCCGCCGGTTTTCTTGCGCTCGGTCTTGAGCACGGGGCACGGATCGGCATCTGGTCGCTGAACCGCCCGGAATGGACACTGACCCAGTTCGCGGCCGCCAAGGCCGGACTGATCCTGGTGACGATCAATCCCGCCTACCGCCTCAGCGAGCTGGAATTCGCCCTTTATAAGGTCGGCTGCGCAGCGATCGTCACCGCGACAGCCTTCAAGACCAGCAACTACATGGAGATGCTCAATACGCTGCTCCCCGAGCTTGCCGGCGCCAGGCCCGGGCAGCTGCAAGCGGCGCGGCTCCCCGATTTGCGCATCGTCATCCAGATCGGCGATCCCGCCGTATCAGGCACGATTCCGTTCGACGAGGTCGCGCGCATGGGCGGCGCCCGTCACCGCGAACAGTTGGCCGCGCTCGGCGCGTCGCTGCAGTTCGACGATCCCGTCAACATCCAGTTCACCAGCGGCACGACCGGCTCGCCGAAGGGCGTGACGCTCACCCATCACAACATCCTCAACAACGGCTATTTCACCGGACGCGCGATGCGCCTCACCGAGACAGACCGCATCTGCATTCCGGTGCCGCTCTATCACTGTTTCGGCATGGTGATGGGCAACCTCGCCTCCGTCACGCTCGGCGCGGCCATGGTCTACCCCGGCGAGGGCTTTGATCCGCTCGCGACACTGCGCACGATCGAGCAGGAGAAGTGCACCGCAGTCTACGGCGTGCCGACCATGTTCATCGCAGAGCTCGATCATCCCGAGTTCTCGAAGTTCAATCTAACATCGCTGCGTACCGGCATCATGGCCGGGGCGCCGTGCCCGATCGAAGTGATGAAGCGCGTCAACACCGAGATGAACATGCGGGAGGTGACGATCGCCTACGGCATGACCGAGACCAGCCCGGTCAGCTTCCAGAGCGCGATCGACGATCCACTCGAACGCCGCGTTTCCACCGTCGGACGCATTCATCCTCATGTCGAGGTCAAGGTCGTCGATCTCGACGGCAAGATCGTCAAGCGCGGCGAACGCGGCGAGCTCTGCACCCGCGGCTACAGCGTCATGCTGGGCTATTGGGAGGACGAGGAGAAGACCGCCGACGTGCTCGACGCCAATGGCTGGATGCACACCGGCGATCTCGCCACCATCGACGCCGAAGGCTATTGCAACATCGTCGGCCGCATCAAGGACATGGTGATCCGCGGCGGCGAGAACCTCTATCCGCGCGAGATCGAGGAATTCCTCTATCGTCACCCCAAGATCCAGGACGTGCAGATCTTTGGCGTGGCGGATACACGCTACGGCGAGGAGCTCTGCGCCTGGATCCGCGTCAGGTCAGGCGAGACGCTCACGGCCGAGGAGGTTCGCGCCTTCTGCGAGGGCCAGATCGCTCACAACAAGATCCCGCGCTACGTCGAATTCGTCGACGAATTCCCGATGACCGTGACGGGCAAGATCCAGAAGTTTTTGATGCGGGATGCCGTGGAGCAACGGCTCGGGCTAAAGGCGGCGAAAACGGCGTGAGGACACTCATATCAAAATGACGCTGCCATTCCCCGCGAAAGCGGGGAATCCAGTACGCCGCGGCCTCTTCGTATTCGTCGCTGTCTCTGGAATACTGGATCGCCCGGTCCCGTCTCCGCCAAGGCTCCGACGAGGCTCGCGAACTCGGCTCGCCGGAGCTTCAGCGAAGGCGGCAAGCCGGGCGATGACGGCGAGTGTGCGGAACGTCAGTATCACGAGCTCGTCATTGCGAGCGCAGCGAAGCAATCCAGAGTCTTTCCGCGGAGATGGTCTGGATTGCTTCGTCGCTTCGCTCCTCGCAATGACGGCGCGTTACACCGTCAGCCCGCGCTGCTGCGCCAGCTCCTTCAGCGACACCTGCGGACGGGCGCCGATGTGCTGGATGACTTCGGCGGCGGCGAGCGCGCCAAGCTGGCCGCATTGGTTGTAGGAGAGATCCCGCGCGAGACCGAACAGGAAACCGGCAGCAAAGAGATCGCCGGCGCCGGTGGTGTCGACGAGCTTGTCGATCGGCGAAGCGGGCACCGCGACGGCATCTTCCGACGACACTACCATGCAGCCCTTCTCGCTGCGCGTGACCACGCCGAGATTGACGTCGTTACGGAGCTGCTTGAGCGCGGTGTCGAAGTCCGACGTCATGTACAGCGAATGTAATTCCGACTCGTTGGCAAACACGATATCGACCGTGCTGTTCTTCATCAGCGACAGGAACTCGTCGCGATAGCGGTCGACACAGAATGAATCCGACAGCGTCAGCGCCACCCTGCGGCGCGCATCATGCGCGATCTTCGCCGCCTTGACGAAAGCATCCTTGGCGTTTTTCGGATCCCAGAGATAACCCTCGAGATAGACGATGCGCGCGGCCGCGATCTCGGCCGGATCGATGTCGGCGGGCGACAGATCCTGCGCCGCGCCGAGATAGGTGTTCATGGTTCGCTCGCCATCCGCCGTCACCAGGATGTAGGAGCAGCCGGTGGCCGGACCATCCTTGGCGGCCGGCGTGTCGAAGGCGACGCCGGCGGCGCGGATGTCGTGGACATAGAGCTTGCCGATCTGGTCGTCCTTGACCTTGCCGACATAGGATGCCCGCGCCCCCAGGCTCGCAACGCCGACGATGGTGTTGGCGGCCGAGCCGCCCGACACTTCCGTGGCCGGGCCCATGTCCTTGTAGATGGCGGCCGCACGGGCCTCGTCGATCAGGGACATGCTGCCCTTGGTCATGCCGTGCTTGGCGAGAAAAGCCTCATCGGTCCGAACCAGCACGTCGAACAGCGCATTACCGATCCCCAGGACGTCATATTTGGCGTCATATTTTGCGTCAGCCATTCACCTTGATCCCGTTGCCTGATTGCGGTTAGGCGGAAAATCCGCTTCCTACTGCTTGAAAATCCGGCTCGCGGCCTATCACGACCGACCCCGCGCGAGCAAGCAACGAAGGGTTATCTTTTGACGCGTTTTCTTCACGCGAACCGGGACCACTTCGCTCGAAAACGCTATTGTATTCAGGCCTCATGATCCGCTCCTTCCTGACAGTCTCGACGGGAACATTGGCCTCGCGGCTGCTGGGATTTGCGCGGGATTCCCTAATCGCAGCGCTGCTCGGGACCGGTGCCGTCGCGGACGCATTTCTCGCCGCGTTCCAGCTCGTCAACGTGGTGCGCCGGCTGCTCAGTGAAGGCGCGCTCAATGCGGCGTTGGTCCCGGCCTGGTTGCGCACGCGCGAGCGCGCCGGCGACGAGGCCGCAGCGGCTTTCGCCGGCCGTGTGCTGGGGACGATCAGCGCGGCACTCATCGTGGCCTCGATCGCCATCGCGCTGGTGATGCCGCTGATCATCACCATCATCGCGCCGGGATTCGCCGGAAGCAACACGCGCGATCTTGCAGTGGCGAACGCGCGACTGATGCTGCCCTACCTCGCCTTCGCCGGACCGGTCACGGTGCTGATGGGGCTGCTCAATGCGCAAGGCCGTTTCGCGCTCACCGCGTTCTCGCCGCTGCTGTTCAACATCGCGCTGATCGCCGCGATCGCAGCTCTGCTGCTGGGGCACGCCGATGCCGTCTTCGCTGCATGGACGCTTGCCGCGACCGTCGGCATTGCCGGCCTCTTGCAGCTGTTGATGCTGGGCTCGCAGCGCAGCGCGCGCCTTGCCACGCCCCTGCGCGTCACCTTCGACAAGGAGATGCGCGGCTTCTTCGCCAAGGCGATCCCCGGCATGATCGCCAGCTCCGGCCCGCAATGGCTGATGGTGGCCGGCGCCATAATCGCATCGGCAACGCCGTCAGCTGTCTCCTGGCTTTATTTCGCCAACCGCCTGATCGAATTGCCGCTCGGCATCGTCGGCGTCGCCATGGGCACCGTTCTGATGCCGGAGCTGACGCGCGCGACCGGAAGCGGCGACCGTAGCGCCGTGGCGCATGCGGAATCGCGGGCGCTCGAGCTTGCCACGGGTCTCGCGCTGCCGGCGACCCTTGGCCTGATCGTGCTGGCCGAGCCGATCGTGCGATTGCTATTCGAGCATGGCGCATTTGGCGCGAGCGACAGTGCGGCAACAGCAAGCGCGCTGATGGCGCTGGCGCTGGGTCTTCCCGCCCATGTCCTGATCAAGGCGCTGTCACCGGCTTTTTTCGCCCGCGGCGACACGATGGCACCGCTGATCGCTACCGCAAAAGGGTTCGTGGTCGCCGTGGCGCTCGCCGTGGTGCTTGGCCATGTCTTCGGCGCGACGGGTATCGCGGCGAGCATCGCGTGCGGCGCCTGGAGCAGCGCGCTCTCGCTGCTTCGCAAAGGCGCCGCCGAATTCGGCTTCGCGGTCGACGCCGCCGCCCGCAAGCGGCTGCCGCGGATTGCGCTCGCCGCGCTTCTCATGGGCGCCCTGCTCTGGCTCGCGACCGCCATCGCGCCCGCCGGCGGCCACAGCCTGCTCGGGCTGATCGTTCTCGGCCTCCAGATCACAGGCGGCCTGGTGGCCTACGGCCTGTTCCTGAAACTGCTCGGCATTGCCTCCTGGCGCGAGGCGCTTGCCGCCTTGAGGCGGCCGGCGCATCTGGACCAGGACGCGTAGGAAGCAGCGAATTACACTTGACGGAGCAGCGCCGCTGTTGGAAACGACGGCCCGTCGACCTCAGGAAGGCTTGCCAGGAAAGCTTACCATGCCATTCGTTGAACGGGTTTTTTCGGGCGTCCAGCCGACGGGCAATCTGCACCTCGGCAACTATCTCGGCGCCATCGTCAACTTCGTGAAGATGCAAGAAACGCACAACTGCATCTATTGCGTCGTCGACATGCACGCGATCACGCAAGGGGTGGACGTCTGGGGTGGGCCCGCCGAGCTCGCGCGCAACACCCGCGAGGTGACCGCGGCGTTCATCGCCAGCGGCATCGATCCGAAGAAGCACATCGTGTTCAACCAGAGCCAGGTCGCAGGCCACGCCGAGCTCGCCTGGATCTTCAACTGCGTCGCGCGCATGGGTTGGCTGAACCGTATGACCCAGTTCAAGGAGAAGGCCGGCAAGGACCGCGAGAACGCCTCTGTCGGTCTTTACGACTACCCCGTGCTGATGGCGGCCGACATTCTGCTGTACCGCGCCACGCATGTTCCGGTCGGCGAGGACCAGAAGCAGCACCTCGAGCTTTCGCGCGACATCGCGCAGAAGTTCAACAACGATTTTGGCGATTCGATCCGCAGCCACGGCGCCAATGACGGCCTGTTCTTCCCGCTCCCGGAACCGCTGATCACGGGACCGGCGACGCGTGTAATGAGCTTGCGCGACGGCACCAAGAAGATGTCGAAGTCGGATGCGTCGGACTATTCGCGCATCAATTTGACCGACGATGCCGACACCATCGCGCAGAAGGTCCGCAAGGCGAAGACCGATCCGGAGCCGCTGCCGACGGAGGAGAAGGGCCTGGAAGCGCGCCCCGAGGCCGACAACCTCGTCGGCATTTTCGCCGCGCTGTCGGGCCAGGCGAAGGCCGAGGTGCTGCGCGATTTCGGCGGCGGCCAGTTCTCCGGCTTCAAGAACGCGCTGGTCGATCTCTGCGTCACCAAGCTGGCGCCGATCGCCGGCGAGATGAAGCGCCTGGTCGCCGACCCCGGTCACATCGACGCCATCCTGAACGACGGCGCCGACCGCGCGCGCGCGATTGCGGACGAAACCATGGCGCTGTCCAAGGACATCGTCGGCTTCATCCGCAAGCGTTGATTGTTGCGCCTGCGAAGTCTGGCCGACGCCGCGGCGCCGGCCAACGTCCCTCTCCCAAAGGCAAGGGGAGTGTGGCAGCATGCCGGGCGGGGATACGCCGGGACATGCATGAGCAGCAAGCGACGATGCTTTGAGCCGGGTCACAAGCCGAAATGCCTTGTCATCGTTGACGACACCGCCGAATGGGATCGCGCGGTCTATTACGCCAGCCGCTGGGCGATCCGCGCCGGCGGCGGCGTGGTGATGCTGCGCATCATCGAGACCGAAGACCAGAACCAGCAATGGCTGGGTGTCGCCGACATCATGCGCGCCGAGGCGCAGGAGGCGGCCGATGCCGCGCTCGACCGCGCTGCCGGCCGCGCCAACGGCATCGCCGCGATCACGCCGGAACGGGTGATCCGGGAGGGCGCCCCAATGGAACAGCTGCTCGATGTCATCGATCAGGATCCGGATATCGCGATGCTGGTGCTCGCTGCCAATCCCGGCGCCGAGGGACCGGGGCCGCACGTCGCACTGCTCGCCAATGCCGTCGGCACGTTCCCGATTCCAGTAACGATCATTTCAGGCGAATTGAGCGACCCCGAAGTCGACGCACTGTCGTAAGGCGCTGCGCTCATCCCCCCTCAAGGGAAGGGTAAGTGACAGCGTCTTCTCTAACCCGCTGATCCCACAACGAAACTTCCCTACCCGCCCCTTGACCGTGCGTTTGGCGTCGCCATCTGGTACTGAGAACTCACGCGCCGGCCTTGAACCGGCGACGTCCGGAGAAAACCATGTTCATTCAGACCGAAGCCACCCCCAATCCCGCCACGTTGAAGTTCATTCCCGGCCGCCTCGTGTCCGACGGCGGCCCGATGGAATTCGCCTCGCGCGAGGCCGCCGCCCGCTCGCCGCTGGCCGAAAGGCTGTTCGACGTGCCCGGCGTCACCAGCGTCTTCTACGGCAGCGACTTCATCACCGTGACCAAGGCGAGTGGTGAGTGGCAGCAGCTCAAGCCCGCGATCCTCGGCGCCATCATGGAGCACTACATGTCCGGCGCGCCGCTGCTCGCCGATGGCGTGGCCGCCAGCGACGACGCCCTCGACGAGGACGACGAATTTTTCGACGAGGCGGATGCCGAGACAGTCGACATGATCAAGGATCTGATCGAGACCCGCGTGCGGCCCGCTGTCGCCAATGACGGCGGCGACATCACCTTCCGCGGCTTCAAGGACGGCGTCGTCTACCTCAACATGAAGGGCGCCTGCTCCGGCTGCCCGTCATCGACCGCGACGCTCCAGCACGGCATCCAGAACCTCTTGAAGCATTTCGTGCCCGACGTGGTCGAAGTCCGGCCGATGTGATCAAGGTATAGTAGGGTGGGCAAAGGCGCAGTGCGCCGTGCCCACCATCCAAGGTGTGTTAGAAGTGGTGGGCACGCTTCCGCCTTCGCTCTTCGAGCTACGGCGGACAAGTCGATTTGCCCACCCTACGAAGTGCGGCGATGGCAGGGGGGCTGCGAATAGTGCGTGACGGATGGCGAATAGGCGCTTGGTTCGCTAGACTTTTCACCATTCACCACTCGCCATTCGTTCTTGCATGCTGATCCTTGCCATCGATACTGCGCTCGACGCCTGCGCCGCAGCGGTGCTGAACACCGAAACCGCCAAACTGGTCGCGCAGGAATCGCTGCCGATGAAGCGCGGGCATGCGGAAGCGCTGATGCCGCTGATCGCGCGGGTGATGCGATCGGCCGAGCTCAGCTTCACCGCGCTCGACCGCATCGCGGTTACCACCGGTCCCGGCAGCTTCACGGGTCTGCGCGTCGGGATTTCGGCCGCGCGCGGACTTGCGCTCGCCGCCGGCAAGCCGGCGGTGGGGCTGACGACGCTGTCGGCCTATGCAGCCGCCATCGTCAGCCAGAACAAGCCGGCGCCCGTCATCTCCGCGATCGATGCGCGGCATGATCACGTCTATTTCCAGATCGTCGCCGGCGATGGCAGGCAGCTCGTGCGGCCAAGAGTTGCCGGCATCGACGAGGCGATTGCCGCCTCGCAATTCGGCGCGCCGCACCTGGTCGGCAATGCCGCCAAGATTCTCGCCGATCGCTGGCCGAAGGACGCAGCCCAACCGATCGCCGTCGATCCGCAGGCCGCGCCTGACATCAATTGGGTGGCGTGGCTGGCGGCGGCCGCTGATCCCGACACCACGCCGGCGCGTCCATTTTACCTGCGTGCGCCCGATGCGAAACCGGCCGCCATTCCGCCACTCGCAGCACACGCCGCAACCTCATGATGAATTGGCTCGCCGAATGGTGGCGCGGCGGCAGCGCCGTCGTCGAGGGTGCGACCGCGCGCGACGCCGCGCGGCTGGCAGAGCTGCACGCCGCATCCTTTGCGCGCGGCTGGGGCGAAGGCGAATTCGAAAGCATGATGAGCGAGCGCAACACGCAGGTAGATCGCTTACGATTGGGCCGCAAGACGATCGGTTTTGCGGTGTCGCGGATGGGTGCGGACGAGGCGGAAATCCTCTCCGTTGCCGTGGATCAGGCCTATCGCGGCCGCGGATTCTCCCGCGCGCTGCTCTTGACCCATCTCGGCCACCTCGCTGGCCGCGGTGTGCGCACTATATTTCTCGAAGTTGAGGAAAATAACCGGCCGGCGCGGGCGCTCTACGACGGCGTCGGATTCATGGTGGTCGGGCGCCGCGAACGCTACTATAAGCAGGCAAACGGGGAACAATTGAACGCACTTCTGATGCGACGTGACTTGTCGTAACATCGATTGAACAAAGTGCCCGCCAGGCAGACAACCCTATGACCGTACTCAAACATTCGTCCGTGAAGGCGACCGGCATCGAGGCGCGCTGTGCCGCTACCGGCATGCGCATGACCGAGCAGCGCCGCGTCATCGCCCGCGTGCTCGCGGAAGCCGTGGATCACCCTGATGTCGAGGAACTCTACCGGCGCTGCGTCGCAGTCGACGACAAGATCTCGATCTCGACCGTCTATCGCACCGTAAAACTGTTCGAGGATGCCGGCATCATCGAGCGCCACGATTTTCGCGAGGGCCGCGCGCGCTACGAGCAGATGCGCGACAGTCATCACGACCACCTCATCAACCTGCGCGACGGCAAGGTGATCGAATTCACCTCCGAAGAGATCGAGAAGCTGCAGGCGGAGATCGCCCGCAAGCTCGGCTACAAGCTGGTCGACCACCGGCTCGAGCTCTATTGCGTCCCGCTCGACGACGACAAGCCATCCAACTGATGGCGATTTTGCACAGACCGCCCCGCGCGATCGGTTCACCTCTCCCCATCGGGGAGAGGTCGATTTGCTCCTGGCGATGCGAAGCATCGTCCAGTGCAAATCGGGTGAGGGGGCGCAGGTCCCACGAGAGACTGAAGCCCCTCACCCGGCGCGTCGCGCCGACCTCTCCCTATGGGAGAGGTGAAAACGGCGCGCTCTAGTGCCGATCGACCTCATCATCTTCGACTGCGACGGTGTGCTCGTCGACAGCGAGGTCATCTCGTGTCAGGCGCATGCGGACGTGCTGAGCCGACACGGCTATCCGATCACGTCGGAAGAGGTGTTCGCGCGCTTTCTCGGACGATCGACGCGACAGGCCAATCTCGAGATCGAGACCGAGCTTGGCCGCAAGCTGCCAGACACCTATCACACCGATCTGCAGGATGAATTGTTCGGCTCGTTCGAGCGCGACCTGGAAGCGATACGCGGCATTCACGACGTGCTCGACCAGGTCACACAACGCGTGTGCGTGGCCTCCAGTGGCTCGCATCAGCGCATGCGGGTCAGCCTGGGGAGAACTGCGCTCTACGAGCGCCTTGTGCCGAACATCTTCTCGGCCTCGCAAGTGAAGAACGGCAAGCCGGCGCCGGACCTGTTCCTGTTTGCCGCAAGCGAGATGAAGGTGCCGCCGGAGCGCTGCGTCGTGATCGAGGATAGTGTAGCCGGCATCGCCGGCGCGCGGGCAGCCGGAATGACCGTGTTCGGCTTTTACGGGGGTAGCCATTGTCGTCCAGGCTATGCCGATGTCCTGCGACAAGCGGGCGCCGACCTGACCTTCGACGATATGCGGCAATTGCCGGACCTGGTCCGCCGGGTCGAAGCCGACGCCTTGGCCGAGTGATTTCACCACCGCCTCTGTCATTCCGGGGCATCGCGCAGCGATGAACCCGGAATCTCGCGCCGAAACCTCTGGATTCCGGGCTCGCTCGCTATGCGAGCGCCCCGGAATGACGGCCCAGGGGCCTCCATTCGCTGGATTTTCGCTCGTCCAACCTATATCTGAGGGCCGTTCTCCACCTCAAATCCGGGTTCCATGACGCCGCCGCGCAAGCTGCACATCAAATCATATGGCTGCCAGATGAACGTCTACGATGCCCAGCGCATGGTGGACACGCTGGCTCCGGAAGGATTCGTGGAGACGGCGAGCGCAGAGGATGCCGACCTCGTCATCCTCAATACCTGCCATATCCGCGAGAAGGCCTCGGAGAAGGTCTATTCCGAGCTCGGCCGCCTGCGCGCCGCCAAGGACGAGGCGGCGCGCGGTGGCCGCACCATGCAGATCGCGGTCGCCGGCTGCGTGGCGCAGGCCGAGGGCGATGAGATCGTGCGCCGCGCGCCTGTCGTCGATGTCGTGGTGGGCCCGCAGAGCTATCATCATTTGCCGGAGCTGTTGAAGCGCGCAGGCCACGACGGCCGCGCGATCGAGACCGAATTTCCGGCGGCCGACAAGTTCGGCTTCCTCGCCCAGCCAAAGCCCGAAGCGATCCGCGCGCGCGGCATCTCCGCTTTCGTCACCGTGCAGGAAGGCTGCGACAAGTTCTGCACCTTCTGCGTCGTGCCCTATACGCGCGGCGCCGAGGTGTCGCGGCCCGTGGCGAAGATCGTCGACGACGTGAAGCGGCTCGCCGACAACGGCGTGCGCGAGCTCACGCTGATCGGCCAGAACGTCAACGCCTATCATGGCGAGGGACCGGACGGACGAAGCTGGCCGCTCGGCAAGCTGCTCGAGCATCTCGCGCAGATTCCCGGCATCGCGCGCCTGCGCTATTCCACCAGCCACCCTCGCGACGTCGATGACAGTCTGATTGCGGCCCACCGCGATCTGCCCGGCCTGATGCCCTTCGTGCACCTGCCGGTGCAGTCCGGCTCGGACCGGATCCTGGCGGCCATGAACCGCAAACATACCGCCGATGATTATCGGAAGATCATCGACCGTTTCCGGGCTGTGCGCCAAGACATTGCTTTTTCATCAGATTTTATCGTGGGCTTCCCTGGGGAGACCGAGCAAGATTTTCGCGCGACCCTCGCACTGGTCACACAAATCGGCTACGCTGCAGCCTACTCGTTCAAATATTCGGCCCGGCCGGGAACCCCGGCCGCGGACATGCAGGAGACGGTGTCCCTAGTCGAGATGGACCAGCGATTGGAGCGGCTCCAGGAGTTGATCGACGCCCAGCAATCGGCCTTCAACAAGGCTGCGATTGGCACAACCGTCGACGTGTTGTTCGAGCGCGAGGCGCGCAAGGACGGCCAGATCGTCGGCCGCACCGCTTACCTTCAGCCCGCGCATGTGATGGCTTCGCCCGACATCATCGGTAAAATCCTGCCGGTGCGCATCGACAGCCTCGAACGCTACAGCCTGCTCGGCGCGCTCGCGACGCCTGAGCCCGCGCAGCGGCCCGCTTTATCGCCAATCGCCACTGGAGCCTGAAACCCTTGCCCAAAAGCGCATCGGATTCGTCTTCGTTCGCTCCCAGCCGCAAATTTGACCGCGACATGCAAGTTCCGCCCGAAACCCAGGTCGTCATCGACTTCGACGACAACCGCGCCGCTTCCGCGCTGGTCGGCCCCTACGGGCAGAATCTGGCACAGGTCGAGCGCCGGCTCGGCGTCGTCGTCGACTCCAAGGGCAACCACATCACCATCGGCGGCACGCGCGATGGCTGCGACGCCGCGCGGCGCGTGCTGGAAATGCTCTACGCCCAGGCGGTGAAGGGACAGGATCTCGACCAGGGCGAGGTCGAAGGCGCGATCCGCGCCGTGATCGCGCAGGGCTCGCTGTTCGAGTTCGACGCCAAGTCGGCCAAGTCGACCTTCGAAAGCATCAATTTGCGCAAGCGCCCCGTGCGGGCACGCACCGCCGCGCAGGATTCCTATATTCGTGCACTGAAGCGCCATGAGCTGGTGTTCGGCATCGGCCCGGCCGGCACCGGCAAGACCTGGCTCGCCGTCGCGCACGCCGCGCAACTATTCGAGCGCAAGGAGGTCGACAAGATCATCCTGTCGCGCCCGGCGGTGGAGGCCGGCGAGCGGCTCGGCTTCCTGCCTGGCGATCTCCGCGAGAAGGTCGATCCCTATCTGCGCCCGATCTATGACGCGCTGTATGACCTGATGGATGCGCGTATCGTCGAGCGCGCGCTGCAGACCGGCGAGATCGAGATCGCGCCGCTCGCCTTCATGCGCGGCCGCACGCTGACCAATGCCGTGATCATCCTGGACGAGGCGCAGAACACCACCTCGATGCAGATGAAGATGTTTCTGACCCGTCTCGGCGAGAACAGCCGCATGATCGTGACCGGCGATCCGTCGCAGATCGACCTGCCGAACGGCCAGACCTCCGGCCTGTCGGAGGCGACCCGTCTGCTCGGCGGCGTCGAGGGCATTTCACAAGTTCATTTCACCGCCGAGGACGTGATCCGGCACGAGCTCGTGGCGCGGATCGTTGCCGCCTATGAGGGGTCGGCGCAACGGCCGGCCGCAGGCAAGCCATAGCGAGAAAATCCGGATCGAACGACGCAAGCCAAGCGCCGTCCGTTCCGAACAACACCATGTCGCATTCCAATCTTCCCATGACCGAGGTTCTCGTCGTTGCCGACTGCTGGCAGAGCGAGCCCGATGCCGAAGCGGTGATCCAGCGCGCGATCGCCGCGGCGGCCTCTTCCGTCGACGACGACGTCACCGACGCCGAAGTGGCCGTGATGCTGACCGATGATTCCGGCATCCGCACGCTGAACAGCAACTGGCGCGGCATCGACAAGCCGACCAACGTGCTGTCCTTTCCTGCACTCCAGCCGGAGGGCGAATGGAAGGCGGGCGATGCGCCGCGCATGCTCGGCGACATCGCCATCGCCTATGAGACCCTGCGGCGCGAGGCGGACGAGGAACAGAAGCCGTTCGACCACCATTTGAGCCATCTCGCGGTGCACGGTTTCCTGCACCTGATCGGCTACGACCACGAAAACGATGCTGACGCAGAGGAGATGGAAGCACTCGAACAGGACGTCCTGGCCCAGCTCGGTATCCCGGACCCCTATGCAGAGCGCTGACGGATCGATTGAGATGGCGGATTCCGAACCAATCCACGACAATCCGCGCAACACCCGCAACCTGCCGGCGGTGGTGCAGCCGGGCGAGATCGCGCGTCCGACAGCCGAAGGCTGGCTGATCCGCGCCATCCGCACGCTGTTCGGCTGGAAGGCCGGTTCGGTTCGCGACGATCTCCAGGTCGTGCTCGACGCCACGACGCCTGACGATGCCGGCTTCTCCGCCGTCGAGCGCACCATGCTGCGCAACATCCTCAACCTGCATGAGCGCCGCATCGCCGACGTCATGGTGCATCGCGCCGACATCATCGCAGTGAAGCGCGACATTCCGCTCGGCGAGCTGATGGACCGCTTCGAGAGCGCGGGCCATTCCCGCTTCGTGGTCTACAACGAGACGCTCGACGATCCCGTCGGCATCGTGCACATCCGCGATCTCCTGACCTTCATGACGGCCAAGGCCCGCGTCTCGGAAGCCACCAAGACCAAGCGCAAGAAGCCGCTGCCCGCCGGTCTCGATTTGCGCGCGGTCGACCTCGCGCTGCCGCTGCAGGATGCCAACATCATCCGCAAGCTCCTCTACGTGCCGCCGTCGATGCGGGCAATCGACCTGCTCGCACAGATGCAGGCCTCGCGCATCCATCTCGCGCTCGTCGTCGACGAATATGGCGGCTCCGACGGGCTGGTCTCGCTCGAGGACATCGTCGAGCAGATCGTCGGCGAGATCGACGACGAGCACGACAGCGACGAGCCGCCGTCGATCGTACGCCAGCTCGACAATTCCTTCATCGCCGATGCGCGCGCGAGCCTGGACGACGTCCGCTCCGTGATCGGCGAGGATTTCGTCACCGGCGAAGCGGGTGAGGAGGTCGAGACGCTCGGCGGCTATCTCGTCAGCTTCGTCGGCCGCCTGCCGGTGCGCGGCGAAGTGATCTCCGGTCCCGGCAATTACGAGGTCGAGGTGCTCGACGCCGATCCGCGCCGCGTCAAGCGCCTGCGCATCGCGGCTCGCAAGGAACGTCCGGCCCCGCGCACCCAGCGCGAAAGCCGCCGCCGCGAGGCCTCACCCGATCAAGGCACGCCGCCATCCGGCGACACGCCCAATCCGCCGCCCGGCGACGGAGCCGGCACGCAGTGACCCCGGCGCAACGACTTCGGATGGTCGCCCTTGCCATCATCCTCACCTGGGGATGGAAGCGCGCGCTCATTGCCATGGCGGCCGGCGCGCTCTCGGTGCTGGCGCTGGCGCCTTTCAACGCCTGGCCGGTGCTATTTCTGACCTTCCCGGTGCTGGTCTGGCTGATCGACGGGGCCGGCGGCGGCCGGTTCGGCGGCGTTCCCGCCGCGGCGCTGACAGGCTACTGGTTCGGGCTCGGCTATTTCGTCCCCGGCCTCTACTGGATCGGCTACGCCTTCTTCGTCGATGCCCAGACCTTTGCCTGGCTGACGCCGTTCGCAGTGCTGGGCCTGCCGGCCTATCTCGCAATCTACACGGCGATCGGATTTGCGCTGGCGCGGCTGCTCTGGACCAAGGACGCCGGGCGCATCCTCGCGCTCGCGGCAAGTCTCACCGTCGCCGAGTGGATGCGCGGCCATGCCCTGACCGGCTTTCCATGGAACGCCTTCGGCTACTCGCTGTCCGAGCCGCTGCCGCTGGCGCAGACTGCGTCACTGATCGGCCTCTGGGGCATGACGTTCCTGACGGTCGCGATCTTCGCCAGCCCTGCGGCGCTGATCGACCGCACGCCGGACAAGAAAATTCCGTGGCGCGTGCCGGTCGCAGCGATCGCACTGCTGATCGTCATGGGCATCTTCGGCGCGATCCGCCTGTCGCTGCATCCAACGACGATGGTGGCGGGCGCAAAGCTTCGCCTGATGCAGCCGAACCTTCAGCAGGATGCCAAGTTCAACTACTCCGCCAAGGCGGAGGTGATGAAGAAGTACCTGGCTTTGTCGGACCGCGCCTCCGGACCCCAGTCGACTGGCGTACGCGATACCACCATCCTGATCTGGCCTGAATCCGCCTTTCCGTTCTTCCTGGCCCGCGAAGCCGACGCGATGGCGCAAATCGCGGACCTCCTGCCCAAGGGAACAGTGCTGATCACGGGATCGGTCCGCGCGCCCGATCTGCCACCGGGCACGCGAATCACGCGCGCCTTTAACTCCATCTACGTGATCGACCACGACGGCAGCGTGCTTTCCGTCTACGACAAGCTGCACCTGGTACCGTTCGGAGAATTTCTTCCCTATCAGGACCTGATGGAGAAGCTTGGCTTCGAGCAACTGACGCGGGTTCAGGGCGGCTTCATTCCCGGCACCGTGCGGCATGCACTGCCGGTGCCGAGCGTGCCGCCCGCGCTACCGCTCATTTGCTACGAAGCCATCTTTCCCGGTGACGTTGCAGGACGCGAAGAACGGCCGGGCTGGATCGTCAACCTGACCAATGACGGCTGGTTCGGAATTTCCACTGGCCCCTACCAGCACATGGAGCAGGCTCGAATGCGTGCCATCGAGCTTGGATTGCCGCTGGTCCGCTCGGCAAATACGGGAATTTCGGCGGTCGTCGATCCCGTCGGTCGGACCATCGCCAGCCTTGGCCTCGGTATCGAGGGCGTTCTGGATTCGGGCCTGCCCGCTGCGATCCCAGCAACCGTGTATGCCAGGGTCGGCGACATTCCGGCCGCGATCCTCGTCGCGCTCGCCGTCATTCTTGCGGTGCGTAAGCGCGTTGCCAGACGACGTCCCTGATCGCCAACGGCGCTGCCGGTAAACTTTTGACAACCGTAATCCTCCGGTTGACAGAGCGGCAGCACGCTCCGCATTCTGCCCTTGCTGCAGGAAGACAGCGGGCGTTGCTAAATTTCTCCGCAATGTTTCCCAAGAATCCAAACAGAGGTTTTGGCGACGTTATCACCTGACGCATACTCCCCTGTTGCGCTAAAGGTGTCTGAGGAGGGCAGGAGAGATGTCGAAAGCGCCCAACCCTGTTGACAAATATGTCGGCAGCCGCGTGCGCATGCGCCGCATCATGTTGGGCATGAGCCAGGAGAAGCTTGGCGAAGCGCTTGGCCTGACGTTCCAACAGATCCAGAAATACGAGAAGGGCACCAACCGGGTCGGCGCGAGTCGCATCCAGCAGATCGCGGAAATTCTCCAGGTGCCGGTCTCGTTCCTGTTCGAGGGCGGACCAAGCGGCACGCCGGGCCCCGATGGCTTCAGCGAGGGCGCCTCGCCCTCCTATGTTTCCGACTTCCTCGCCACATCCGAAGGGCTGGCGCTGACGAAAGCCTTCACCCGGATCACCGATTCCAAGATGCGTCGCTCGATCGTCGATCTCGTCGAGCAGATCGCTGCCCGCGAAGGCCCCGACAAGCGCTGAGGCGCCCTGCATTCGGGCCATGAGGCTGCGCCAAATCTGGCCTATGTCGTGATGTGTGGTCCGCGTATAAGGCACGCGAATTTCCACGACATTCCTCACCCCGAGGCACAGGCGACGACATGTCCAGCTCAAATCCGTTCGACACTGCGACCATCCTTGAGGGCATCCGCCGCTGGGTGGAGATCGAGACGCCGACGGAAGCGCCTGAGCAGGTCAACAAGCTGATGTCTGTCGTCACCGAGCAGCATCGCGACCTGCCCGTCACGACCGAACGCGTCGCCGGCATCAATGGCTGCGGTGATCATCTCGTGGTGCGCTCTGCATGGGGACAGGACAGACCCGGCATCCTCGTGCTCAGCCATCTCGATACCGTACACCCGATAGGCTTCATCGAGCGCCTGCCCTTCAAGGTCGAGGGCGACAGCGCCTTCGGCCCCGGCATCTACGACATGAAGGGCGGCGCCTATATCGCCCATCACGCATTCCGCAACATCTGCGCCACGTCCGACCACTCGCCGCTCGGCATCACCCACATGTTCACCTCCGACGAGGAGATCGGCAGCCCAACCTCGCGCACGCTGATCGAAGCGGAAGGACGGAAGGCCAAATATGTGCTGGTGACGGAGCCGGCGCGCGACGGCGGCAAGATCGTCACGGGCCGCAAGGGCGTCGGGCGGTTCGAAGTCTTCATCAGAGGCGTGCCCGCGCATGCGGGCTCGCGGCCCGAGGATGGCCGCAGCGCCATCCGCGAGCTCGCCAACATCATCCAGACGCTGGAAGGGATGAACGATCTCAAGCGCGGCGTTACCGTCAATGTCGGCGTGGTGCGTGGCGGCACGCGGCCCAACGTCACGCCGGAAGAAGCCTATGCCGAGGTCGACCTGCGCGTGCTCAGCAATGCCGACGCCGAGGAATTCGTCGGAAAGATTCTTGGGCTGACCTCGAAGACCGATGGCGTCACCGTCAAGGTGACGGGCGACCTCAACCGGCCGCCCTACGAGAAGAGCAATTCCGGTGCCTCGCTCTACGAGCACGCGAAAACGCTGGCCGGCGAGCTCGGCTTCGATCTGATCGACACCCACACCGGCGGCGGATCGGACGGCAATTTCACCGCGGCCCATACCGCAACGCTCGACGGGCTCGGCGTCGACGGCAAGGGCGCACACACTCATTATGAGCAGCTCTATGTTTCCTCGCTCGAGCCACGCGCGCGGCTGCTCTACCGCCTGTACCAGACGCTGCGATGAGCGAGCGCAGATCGGATCCGGCTCGCGCTGACGACGGCGAGCGCGCGTTCTTCGGCCGCCGCAAGGGGCACAAGCTTCGGCAGCACCAGGCCGACCTCGTTGCGCATCTGCTGCCGCATCTTGCGCTCGACATCACGCAAGCGGCGCCTGCGAATGCGTGCGCGATCTTCGATCCAGCCGCGCAAGCGCTGCGGCTCGAGATCGGCTTCGGCGGCGGCGAGCATCTCGCGGCGGAGGCGCAACACTTTCCGGCCACCGGCTTCATCGGCTGCGAGCCCTATGTCAACGGCATGGCCAAGATCCTCGCGCAGATCGAGGCGCACAATATCGGCAACATCCGCCTGTTCGCGGGCGACGCCGCCGAGCTGCTGGCCTGGCTGCCGAACTCTTCGCTGTCGCGGATCGACCTGATCCATCCCGATCCGTGGCCGAAGCGGCGGCACTGGAAGCGGCGGTTCGTCCAGGACAAGACCATATCCGCGATGGCGCGCGTGCTCGAAAGCGGCGGCGAATTCCGCTTCGTCTGCGACATCGACGATTATTGCGCCTGGACGTTGTCGCATCTCGCCCGCTCGCCGGACTTCGTCTGGCTCGCCGAGCGCGCCGACGATTTTCGATTGCCCTGGGCCGGCTACACCATGACGCGCTACGGCAGAAAAGCCGCGCGCGAGGGCCGCAAGGCTGCGTATTTGCGATTCAGGCGAGTATAGATTCTTCGCGCGGTCCATCTGCAGTCGTCATGGCCAGGCTCGTCCCGGCCATGACGCCAAGCGTAGATGCCCAGGTGCGTTACTTTGAGCTCAGATCGTCTGGCGGCTGCGCCAGAAATTCACGACCCGCTCGGCGGTCGACGGCATCAGCTTGGTGAAGTTCATTCGCGCCGCTTCGATATCGGCATCTGCGGGCGCGCGCTGCGGGCCGTACCACAACAGGATCAGGGCGCGCACGGTCGGCCAGCCGAGGTTCAAAACCCGGCCCATGATCAGGATCGGGTCGTAGCGGTCGCCGGCGATCAGACGGTCGAGGACGGGGAGCCTGACGCCGGACATCGCGGACAGCGCAGCGATGGATTCCTCATATTTGTGGGCCTTTGCGAAACCGAGCAGCGCACTTTCGCCAAGATGGCCTTCGCGGTTGAGACCGAGCACGGTGCGCTGCGCCGCCGAGAAGTCGCGCCGCGGACCTTGCGGCAGCGAGGCCTCCTCGAGCTCGTTCATCGCGCGCCTGATCTCCATCTGGCGCGCAGGCTTGACCACGCTCGACAGGCGGCGGCGGATGACGTCGAGCGTTCCGCCGAGAAGGTCCTTGAGCTGATCGCCGGAGAGATCGTCGCGCTGGCCGATCTTGAGCGTCAGCACGCCGTCCTGCGCGGCGCGCTTGATCAGCTCCGAATAGCCGCCCGCCGAGAACACGGCACCGGCATTGCCAGCAGCACGCCGCACCACGTCGCGATCGCCGCGCTCGACCAGCACATCGGTGATATCGGCGGACAGGACTGGCCGCTCGGTCATGGCGAGAAGGTGGCTCTGGCCTTTCAGGCGCGCAATCTCGATCAGCGCGGCTTCGTCGAGCACAGGCGAGCGGCGTAACACGGGGCCCGCCACCTGAATTTCGTTTTCGTGCGCGAGCTGACCGACGAGATGGCGCGGTGCGTTCGCCACGCGCGAAAATCGCTCGGCAAGATCGATACGCGCCGTCAGGTCAGCATGCGGAACGAGGTCGATCAGCAGATTGTCGAAGAGATCGACGAGATCAGGCCTGAGCTTGGTGGCGTCCTGGAAGAACAGATCGGCGATGGCGCGCGCGATGTCGCTGCGACGCCTGGGGTCGCCGCGCCTGACGATCTCGTCCAGTCCGGGAATGAGCGACGTGGCAACGGTCATGAAACGCGAACTCGCATTGGGCACGCCGGGAGTACACGAGAAGCCTTAAAATGCACCGCCAGCAGGCAAATTAGGCCATCCTTGGTGAAGGAACGGTTAGAGCATGATCCGGAAAAGTGTGTAGCGGTTTTCCGAAAAGATCATGCTCAAACAAGGACCTAAAGCGGGATGACGCTCCATCCTGATTTCATCGCGCTTTAGGCCGGGCACCGCATAAAAAGGCGGTCCTGGGGCGGCCGGGCCTTGTCGAGAGCGCCGAAAAGCGCTATATCCGCGCCAACTTATCTTCTCATACGATCGGTATTGAGAGTGGGCCCGGAAGGACCCGCTCTTTTTTATTACCTGCATCGAGATCGGGCGACCACGTCTGTAGGGGCCGACCGACCCCGCGAGTTCCCTGAAGCAGCGTAAAGCAAGCGTTAACCACTAGAAGCGTCTTGACCCCAGATATGATCGAACCCAGCGCTGGTTCCACAGATACCGAGCTATTGGCCGAGCCGCGGCTCGTGGTCGAGCCGGGCGTGGCCGCGCGGGTCTCGGCGATCGCCGGCCCGGTGCTGCAAGGCATGGGCTATCGCCTGGTGCGGATCCGCATCTCCGGGGAAGCCGGCTGCACGGTCCAGGTCATGGCGGAGCGGCCGGACGGCTCGATGCAGATCGAGGATTGCGAGGCGATCTCTCGGGCGCTGTCGCCGGTGCTCGATGTCGCCGATCCCATCGACCGCGCCTATCGGCTGGAGGTTTCCTCGCCGGGGATCGACCGGCCGCTGGTGCGGCGCTCCGATTTCGAGCGCCATCTGGGGCATCTGTTGAAGATCGAGATGGCCGTCGCCCATGACGGACGAAAGCGCTTTCGCGGCGCCATCGCCGGCATCGAAGGCGACCGCGTTCGCATCACGCGCGACGACGTCAAGGCCGGCGAGGACGCCGACGTTCTCCTGGTGATGGAGGATATCGGCGAGGCGCGGCTGGTCCTGACCGACGAGCTGATCGCGGAGTCCATGCGCCGGGGTAAGGCGCAGGAGCGCGAGATGCGCCGCAATCTCGGCCTGGAGCCGCCGCAACCGGCGCACGCCAAGATCAGCGAGAAGACGACCAAGAACACCAAGCCGAAGAAGAAGCCGGCACCGAAAAACACCAAGCAACATCGCCTGACCGCCGAACGTGCGCGGCGCGGCGAAATCGAGCCTGACGAAGGAGACTAGCCATGGCAGTCAGCGCCAATCGACTTGAATTGCTGCAGATCGCCGACGCCGTTGCGCGCGAGAAATCGATCGACCGCGGCATCGTCATTGCCGCGATGGAGGACGCCATCGCGAAGGCGGCGCGCGCCCGCTACGGCAGCGAGACCGACGTTCATGCCGAGATCGATCCCAAGAAGGGCGAACTCCGGCTGTCGCGCCACATGCTGGTCGTCGACAAGGTCGAAAATCATTCCAACCAGATTTCACTGGTCGACGCGCAGCGCGCCAATCCCGGGGCCCAGGTCGGCGACACCATCGCCGATACGCTGCCGCCGCTGGAATATGGCCGTATCGCCGCGCAGTCGGCCAAGCAGGTCATCGTGCAGAAAGTGCGCGAGGCCGAGCGAGACCGGCAGTACCAGGAATTCAAGGACCGCATCGGCGACATCGTCAACGGCGTCGTCAAGCGTGTCGAATATGGCAGCGTGATCGTCGATCTCGGCCGCGGCGAAGCCATCATCCGCCGCGACGAGATGCTGCCGCGCGAGGTGTTCCGCAACGGCGACCGCGTCCGCGCCTATATCTTCGACGTGCGCCGCGAGACTCGCGGGCCGCAGATCTTCCTCTCCCGCACCCATCCGCAGTTCATGGCAAAGCTGTTCGCGCAGGAAGTGCCGGAAATCTATGACGGCATCGTCGAGATCAAGGCGGTGGCCCGCGATCCCGGCTCGCGCGCGAAAATCGGCGTGATTTCCCGCGATTCCTCGGTCGATCCGGTCGGCGCCTGCGTCGGCATGCGCGGCTCGCGCGTGCAGGCAGTGGTGAACGAATTGCAGGGCGAGAAGATCGACATCATCCCCTGGTCGCCCGACATCGCGACCTTCGTGGTCAACGCGCTGGCGCCGGCCGAAGTGTCCAAGGTCGTCATCGACGAGGACCGCGAGCGCATCGAGGTCGTGGTGCCCGACACCAACAACCAGCTTTCGCTGGCGATCGGCCGCCGCGGCCAGAACGTCCGCCTCGCCTCGCAGCTCACCGGCTGGGACATCGACATCCTGACCGAGCAGGAGGAATCCGAGCGCCGCCAGGCCGACTTCGAGAACTCCACCCGCGTCTTCATGGAATCGCTCAATGTCGACGAGGTGGTCGGTCAATTGCTGGCATCCGAAGGCTTCACCTCGGTCGAGGAACTGGCGATGGTCGACGTCAAGGAACTCGCCGGCATCGAAGGTTTCGACGAGGAGACCGCGCAGGAGCTGCAGAACCGCGCGCGCGAATATCTCGAGCAGCAGGAAGCCGAGCTCGAGGCCAGGCGCAAGGAACTCGGCGTCGAGGATGCGGTTAAGGACGTGCCCGGCGTCACCTCGAAGATGCTGGTGAAGTTCGGCGAGAACGACATCAAGACGGTCGACGACCTCGCCGGCTGCGCCACCGACGATCTGGTCGGCTGGACCGAGCGCAAGGAAGGCGGCGAGCAGACCAAGTTCAAGGGCGCGCTCGACGGCATCGACATCTCCCGCGACGATGCCGAGGCGATGATCATGCAGGCACGCGTCAAGGCCGGCTGGATCACCGAGGCGGACCTCGCCAAGCCCGCTGAAGACGCCGAGGCGTCCGAACAGCAGCCGGCTTAAGGGCGATCAGGAGATGTCGCCCGGATGCTTGCCAGCACTGACCCCGAACTCGACCATGGACCGCGGACCGAAAGGTCCGCGACCATGCGCATGTGCGTGGTCAGCCGAAAGGTCCGGCCGATCGACGAGCTGATCCGCTTCGTCGTTTCACCCCAGGGCGATATTGTTCCCGACCTCAAGCGCAAGCTGCCTGGCCGGGGCATGTGGATATCGGCCTCGCGACAAGCAGTTGCGGAAGCCGTCCACCGTCACCATTTCAGCAAGGCCTTCAGGCGCGATTTGCGCGTCCCGCCAACGCTTCCCTCTGACACGGAAACGCTGCTGGTTCGGAGTGTGACCGAGGCGCTGGCGATTGCCACCAAGGCAGGTCAGGTCCTGGCCGGCTTCGGCAAGGTCGAGACCGCCCTGAAAGAGGGAGCGGTTGCGGTCCTGATCCACGCCAGTGACGGAGCCCAGGACGGAATCCGCAAATTGGACGGGTTGGCGCGGCAAAACGAGCGGAATCGCGACGAGAAGCTGCAAATTCCCGTCGTCACCGCATTGAAATCGGCAGAATTGGATTTGGCACTAGGCAGGTCAAATGTGATACATGCTGCGCTGCTCGCGGGCCCGGCGAGCAGGACATTTTTGTCACGTAGCCAGATGCTGGTCCGATACCGGATGGCGGACGATGACGGGACTGCCGAAAAGCGCGGCCAGGATTTCTGAAGACAGAACGACGACCGGTATGACAGTGCGGCAACGCACAATGACAACAAGATCAGGATTAGGACTGCTGAATGGTTGATACCAAGACCCCTGGCGACAAGAAGCTGAGCGTTCCGAGCAAGACGCTGACGCTCAAGCCGCGCGTCGAAACGGGCACCGTGCGCCAGAGCTTCAGCCATGGCCGCAGCAAGCAGGTTGTGGTCGAGAAGCGCGGCAAGCGCCGGATCGGGGACACCGGTCCCGAGCCGCACACCCCGGAGGTTGCGAAGCCGGCCCCGGCCGCACCCCCTCCTGCGGCCGGGGCCGGCTTCGCAACCTCCGGGGTGTGCGGCTCGGGACCGGTGTCCCCGATCCGGCGCTTGC